>JBAWHI010000015.1:0-1741 GCA_049593675.1 Nocardioides sp. | reverse complement strand
GCCGGAGCGGACGTGGCCGACGTGCGGCTCGGACTGAACCGTCAGACCGCAGACGTAGAGACCCGCCTTCCCCTCCTCGAGGGGAACGAAGTCACGGACATCGCGGGTCGCGGTGTCATAGAGCCTGAAGGTCACACGACAAGTCTCGGGTTTGCGGGTGCGCCCCCTGACATCCTCACTCCTCGCTCCGATGGTGAGCGCCGCGCTGGGCGCCGCGCTGCTGGTCCCGGTCGTGTCCGCCGCCCCCGCTGCGGCCGCGCCGGCGCGGCAGATCGACTACACGCAGTGGGACGCGCCCGATCCGTTGCGCAAGCTCGAGCCGGAGAAGCGCCGGGGCCGGTGGACCTCGCCGTGGGCCTCGCCCGGCTTCGCCCTGACCCGGCTGATCGCCTCCTGGTCGGCGCGCACCCCCGGGGACAGCAAGGTGCGGATCGCCGTGCGCGGGCGGACCGGCTCGACGACCTCGTCGTGGGACACGTTGGCGATCTGGGCGAACGGCGACCGCTTCGTGCGGCGTACGACGCGCTCGGGTCAGGCCGACGACCTCGGCTCGGTCAACGTGGACACCTGGGTGGTGCCGGCGGGCGTCACGTCGTACCAAGTGCGGGTCACGATGACCCGTCGCGCCGGGCAGAAGAAGTCGCCGAAGGTCCTCTCCGTGGGCGCGATGTCCTCCCGGCTCCCGGCCGTCGACGACGTCGCGACCTCCCGGACCTCGATGGCGCGCCGGGTCGCGCTCGACGTGCCGCGCTACTCCCAGATGGTGCACAGCGGCCACTTCCCGCAGTGGGGCGGCGGCGGCCAGGCGTGGTGCTCCCCGACCTCGACCTCGATGGTGCTCGGCTACTACGACGCCCTGCCGAAGCCGAAGGCCTACGCCTGGGTCCCCGACGGCCACGTCGACCCGTGGGTCGACTACGCCGCGCGCCGGACCTTCGACCACGACTACGACGGCGCCGGCAACTGGCCGTTCAACACCGCCTACGCCTCCACCCGCACCGACCGGGCCTTCGTGACCCGGCTGCGGTCGCTGCGCGAGGCGGAGAGGTTCATCAAGGCCGGCATCCCGCTGGTCGCCTCCATCGCGTTCGGTCGCGGCGAGCTCTCCGGCGCCCCGATCTCCGCCTCCAACGGGCACCTCCTGGTGATCGCCGGCTTCACCCGCTCCGGCGACGTCGTCGTCAACGACCCCGCGGCCTCGAAGCGGTCCGGCGTGCGGCGTACCTATGACCGCGGGCAGTTCGAGGACGCCTGGATCCCCGCCTCCGGCGGCACCGTCTACGTGATCGCCGACGACGCGCACCCGCTGCCCGCCTCGCCGCGCGGGAACTGGTAGCCCGCCTGCGGCCCACCTACACGCCATATCCCCCATCGACATCGAGCTTCTGCCCGGAGATGAACCCCGCCCGGTCGGAGGCGAGGAAGCAGACGGCCTCGGCGACGTCGTGGGCGGTGCCGAAGCGGCGCAGGGGGATGTTGCCGCGGGCGACGGCGAGCGCGTCCTCGCCGAGGTCGCCGGAGTCGATCAGCCGGGCCGCCATCCCGTCGGTGAGCATGCCGGGGCCGACCGCGTTGACCCGGACGCCGTAGCGGCCCTCCTCCGCCGCGAGCGCCCGCACCATCGCCTCGACGGCCGCCTTGGGGGCCGAGGACAGCCCGTCGCGCACGGGGTAGCGGGCGGTCGCCGCGGTCGTGACCGCGACGATCGCGCCCTCGGCGGCGCGCAGGTGCAGCAGGGCGG
>JBAWHI010000014.1:0-16405 GCA_049593675.1 Nocardioides sp. | reverse complement strand
CGGCGGACCATCTCGGGGGAGAAGTCCAGGCCGTCCACGGCGTACCCCTGCTCGGCGAGCAGCAGCGACAGCGTCCCGGTGCCGCAGCCGAGGTCGGCCACCCGGGCGGGCGGCTCCGGCAGCTGCTCGCGCAGCAGGACCCGCCACGCCTCGCGGCAGGCGGGGTCGGCGAGGCCGTGGTCGGCCGCCTCGTCGAAGGTCTCGGCCTCGCGGTCCCAGAGCTCGCTGTCGGTCACCGGGAGAGCCAATCACGTCGCGTGACCTCGTAGCGCACCTCACCCTGCTCGGCCCCCGGCAGCGGGTGGTCCCACGACCGGACCTCGGTGCGCAGGTGGGTCATGCCGAGCCGGGACATCACCGCGCGGGACCCGGCGTTGACCGCCATGGTCTGCGCCCACACCCGGGGGAGGGCCAGGGTGTCGAAGGCGTGGTCGAGCAGGGCGCGCGAGCCCTCCGTGGCCAGCCCGCGTCCCCAGGCGTCCCGGCGCAGCCGGTAGCCGAGCTCGGCCGTGGTGTCGTCGTCCGGGTCGCGCTGGAGGGTCCACCAGCCGACGAACGAGTCGTCCTCGAAGCCGGCCCAGGCGCCGATCCCACGGGCCTCGGCGACGGGGTCGATGCGTCTCGCGCCGTGGTGCAGCGACTCCTCGCGGGTCAGCGCCCGACCCCAGATGAAGCGCAGCACCTCGGGGTCGGAGTCGAGCTCGACCAGGTGGTCGAGGTGGTCCCGCGTGAACGGCGCGAGGACCAGGCGGTCGGTGGTCAGCCGGGGGCGGCGGTCGGTGGTCAGTCCGCCCACTCCTCGCGCCAGCCGTCGACGGCGGAGGCGGGTCGGGTGTCGGGCCCGGTGTAGAGGGCCGAGGGCCGGATCAGCCGCCCGGTCCGCTTCTGCTCCAGGATGTGCGCCGACCAGCCGCCGGTGCGGGCGCAGGTGAACATCGAGGTGAACATCGGCGCCGGCACCTCGGCGAAGTCGAGCACGATCGCGGCCCAGAACTCGACGTTGGTCTCGAGCACCCGGTCGGGCCGGCGCTCGCGCAGCTCGGCCAGCGCGGCCTGCTCGAGTGCCTCGGCGACGGCGTACCGGGGGGCGTCGAGCTCGCGCGCCGTCCGCCGCAGGCCCCGCGCGCGGGGGTCCTCGGCGCGGTAGACGCGGTGGCCGAAGCCCATCAGTCGCTCGCCGCCGTCGAGCAGCGTCTTGACGTAGGCGCGCGCGTCGCCGGACCGTTCCACCGCCTCGATCATCCCGAGCACCCGCGAGGGTGCGCCGCCGTGCAGCGGACCGCTCATCGCGCCGATCGCGCCGGATAACGCCGCGGCCACGTCGGCGCCGGTCGAGGTGATCACGCGGGCGGTGAAGGTGGAGGCGTTCATGCCGTGCTCGGCGGCGCTGGACCAGTACGCGTCGATGGCGTGGGCGTGCTTGGGGTCGGCCTCGCCGCGCCAGCGGATGAGTAACCGCTCGGCGAGCGTGCTGCCCTCGTCGACCCGGTGCTGGGGGACGACCGGCCTGCCGATGCCCCGGGCGGCCTGTGCGGCGTAGGAGAGCACCATCACCGCGACCCGGGAGAGGTCCTCGCGGGCGGCCTGGTCGGAGATGTCGTAGGTCTGGCCCATCCCGAGCATGGGCGCGAGCATCGCGACGCTGGCCTGCACGTCGGCGCGCACGTCACCGGTGTGGATCGCGATGTTGTAGGGCTCCGCGGGCGGCAGTCCGGGGGCGTAGCTCCCGTCGACCAGCAGTCCCCAGACGTTCTCGAAGGGCACCCGACCGACCAGGTCCTCGATGTCGACACCGCGGTAGCGCAGTGCCGAGCCCTCCTTGTCCGGCTCCGCGATCTCGGAGGCGAAGGCGACGACGCCCTCGAGCCCGTGCTGGACCCCTGGGTGGACCTGCTGCTCGCTCATGTGTCCCTCTCGATAGAACCGAGTGCATTCTGCCTGCGGTCTAGGCTCGGCGCCATGCAGGATCCAGCAGCGCTCCGTCGGGAGTACGCCGACCACGGGCTCGTCGAGTCCGACCTCGACCCCGACCCGGTCGCCATGTTCGGCCGCTGGTTCGACGAGGCGACCGAGGCCGGGATCCACGAGCCCAACGCGATGGTGCTCTCCACGGTCTCCGGGTCGGGGCAGCCCTCCTCGCGGATGGTGCTGCTCAAGGGTGTCGGCCCCGCCGGGCTCGAGCTGTTCACCAACCTCGGCTCGCGCAAGGGGGAGGAGCTGCTGGCCAACCCGCGCTGCGCCCTGCTGTTCCCCTGGCACCCGCTGGAGCGCCAGGTCCGGATCGAGGGGACGGCCGGCCTGGTCCCGCGCGAGCGGGTCGAGGAGTACTTCGCCTCCCGCCCCCGCCGCTCGATGCTCGGCGCGCACGCCTCCCCGCAGTCGCGACCGGTCGCCGACCGGGCCGAGCTGCAGGCCGCGTACGAGGCGGTGACGGCCGACTACGAGGGGCAGGACGTGCCCGTGCCCGAGCAGTGGGGCGGGTTCCTGGTCCGCCCCGAGAGCTGGGAGTTCTGGCAGGGACGACCGGGCCGGATGCACGACCGGCTGGTCTACCGGCGGTCCGGCGAGCGGTGGCGGGTCGAGCGGCTGGCGCCCTGACGCGGCGCCGGCACTTGTGAGTGAGTGCTCACTCACTTACACTGCTCCGCATGCCCCCTCGCGCCCGGCCGCTGGCCCCGGAGCAGCGGCTCGACCAGCTGGTCGACGTCACGCTCCGGCTGCTGCGTGAGCACGGCCGCGACGTGACGACGCGGCAGATCGCCGAGGCCGCGGGGGTGGCCGAGGGCACGATCTTCCGCGTCGTCGACAGCAAGGACGCCCTGGTCGAGGCGGCCATCGGCCGGGCGTTCGCGCCGGGCGCCCTCATCGACCGGCTCTGCGAGATCGACCCCGGCCTGACCCTGCGCGAGCGACTGGTGCTGATGGTCTCGATCCTCCAGCAGCGCTACCGCGCCACCTTCGACCTGATGCGCAAGGTGGGACTGGTCCGTCCGCCCCAGCACGACAGCGCCGAGGCGGACGCCGCGCGCGCACAGCTGGCGGCCCTGATGGTCGGTGTCGTCGGCACGGACGCTGCCTCGCTCTCGGTCCCCGCCGAGGAGTTCTGCCACCGGCTGCGCCTGCTCGCCTTCGCCGGCGCCCACCCTCTGATCTCCGACGGCCACCCGGTCGGGCCCGAGGCCGTCGTCGACACCGTTCTCCACGGGCTCGGCACGGAAGCCCGCTGATGCTGCTCCACCTGGTGCGCACCTACCTGCGGCCCTACCGCACCGCGCTGCTCGTGGTGGTGGGGCTGCAGCTCGTCGGCACCGTCGCGATGCTCTACCTGCCGAGCCTCAACGCCGACATCATCGACCGCGGCGTGGTCACCGGTGACACCGGGTTCATCCTGCGGGCCGGCATGGTCATGCTGGCCGTGACCCTGGTCCAGGTCGGCTGCTCGATCGGTGCCGTCTGGTTCTCCGCGCGCAACGCGATGGGCTTCGGCCGCGACGTCCGCAGCGCGCTCTTCGACCGGGTCGGCAGCTTCTCGGCCCGGGAGGTCCAGCACTTCGGGGCGCCCTCGCTCATCACCCGCGGCACCAACGACGTGCAGCAGGTGCAGATGCTGGTGCTGCTGGCCGGAACGCTGATGGTGACCGCGCCGATCATGATGGTCGGCGCGCTGGTGATGGCGATCCACGTCAACGCCGGCCTCTCGTGGCTGGTCGCCGCGATCGTCCCCGCCCTCGGTCTCTCGATCGGCTTCATCGTCAGCCGGATGGTCCCCAGCTTCCGGCTGATGCAGGTGCGCATCGACGAGGTCAACCGCGTGCTGCGCGAGCAGATCACGGGCGTCCGGGTGGTCCGCGCCTTCGTCACCGAGAAGGCCGAGACGCGTCGCTTCCGCCGCGCCAACGAGGACCTCACCGAGGTGGCGGTGCGCGCCGGCCGGTGGCAGGCGGGCATGTTCCCCGTCGTGATGCTGGTGGCGAACCTCGCCTCGGTCGGGGTGCTGTGGTTCGGCGGCCACCGCGTGGAGGACGGGCAGATGCAGGTCGGTGACCTGACGGCCTACCTGGCCTACCTGATGCAGATCGTGATGTCGGTGATGATGGCGACCTTCATGCTGATGATGATCCCGCGCGCCGCGGTGTGCGCGGACCGGATCGGCGAGGTGCTCGAGACCGAGACCTCGGTGACGCCGCCGGCGCAGCCGGTGGAAGGGGTCGCCGCCCGCGGCTCGCTGGTCCTGCAGGACGTCTCCTTCGCCTACCCGGGTGCGGACCTGCCGGTCCTCGCGGACATCTCCTTCGAGGCCCGTGCCGGGCAGACGGTGGCGGTCATCGGTTCGACCGGGGCCGGCAAGTCGACCCTGCTCAACCTCGTGCCGCGGCTCGTCGACGCCACCGGTGGCCGGGTCGTCGTCGACGGCGTCGACGTCCGCGACCTCGACCCGGAGGCGTTGTGGGCGCGGTTGGGCCTGGTGCCGCAGCGGGCGTTCCTGTTCACCGGGACGGTCGCCGAGAACGTGCGCTACGGCCGGCCCGACGCCACCGACGAGGAGGTCTGGCAGGCGCTCGAGATCGCCCAGGCGCGCGAGTTCGTGGAGCAGCTGCCCGAGGGGCTCGCGAGCACCATCTCCCAGGGCGGTGGCAACCTCTCCGGAGGCCAGCGGCAGCGGCTCGCGATCGCCCGCGCCGTCGTGCGCCGCCCGGAGATCTACCTCTTCGACGACAGCTTCTCCGCGCTCGACCTGGCGACCGACGCGAGGCTGCGCGCGGCGCTGGAGCCGGTGACGCGCGACGCCACCGTGGTCGTGGTCGCGCAGCGGGTCTCGACGATCCGCGACGCCGACCTGATCCTGGTGCTGGAGGACGGCCGCGTCGTCGGCCGCGGCACCCACGAGCAGCTGCTCGAGGAGTGCACGACCTACCAGGAGATCGTCGCGTCCCAGCTCACCGCGGAGGAGGTCGGATGAGCGGGGCGATGAAGGAGACCGAGCGGGTCCAGGCCGGCCCGGTCGGACCGGGCCGCGGACCGATGACCGGCGGGATGGTCGGCCAGAAGGCCAGCGACTTCGGCCCCTCCGCGAAGCGGCTGCTGCGGCGGATGGCGCCCGAGCGGGTCAAGGCGTACGCCGTGCTGCTGCTCACCGTGGTCAGCGTGGCGGCGATGTCGGTCGGTCCCCGGGTGCTCGGTGAGGCGACCGACCTGGTCTTCGAGGGCCTGGTCGGGGGCGGGCTCCCGGACGGCCTGTCGAAGGCCGAGGCCGTCGCGGGACTCCGCCGGCGCGGCGAGGACCAGGTCGCCTCGATGGTCGAGGCGATGGACGTCGTCCCCGGCCAGGGGGTCGACTTCGACGCGGTCGGCCGGGTGCTGCTGGTCGTGCTCGGGATCTACGTCCTGGGCTCGCTGCTGGCGTGGCTCGCGGGCTACCTGCTCAACGACGTCGTGCAGGGCACCGTGCGGCGGATGCGCTCGGACGTCGAGGACAAGGTGAACGCACTGCCGCTGGGCTACTTCGACCGGCAGCCGCGGGGGGAGCTGCTCAGCCGGGTCACCAACGACATCGACAACGTCAGCCAGACCCTGCAGCAGACCATGAGCCAGCTGCTCACCTCGCTGCTGACCGTGCTGGCGGTGCTCGGGATGATGTTCTGGATCTCGCCGCTGCTCGCGATGGTCGCCCTGGTCTCCGTGCCGATCACGATGGTCGTGGCGCGGCAGGTGATGAAGCGGTCCCAGGGGCTCTTCGTGCAGCAGTGGCGACGCACCGGTGCGCTGAACGCCCACGTCGAGGAGACCTTCTCCGGCCACGCCCTGGTCAAGGTCTACGGCCGTCGCGCGGAGGCGCAGCGGATCTTCGACGAGCAGAACGAGGAGCTCTACCAGGCCTCGTTCGGCGCCCAGTTCGTGAGCGGGCTGATCATGCCGATCATGATGTTCATCGGGAACCTCAACTACGTCGTGATCGCGGTGCTCGGCGGGCTGCGGGTGGCCAGCGGTGCGGTCTCGCTGGGCGAGGTGCAGGCCTTCATCCAGTACAGCCGCCAGTTCACCCAGCCGCTGTCCCAGGTCGCCTCGATGATGAACCTGCTCCAGTCGGGCGTCGCCTCGGCCGAGCGGGTCTTCGAGCTGCTCGACGCCGAGGAGCAGGTCCCCGACGGCCCCGACCGGACCGCCGGGCAGCGCACCGGCGACCGTGCGCACGGTGAGGTGCGGTTCGAGCACGTGTCCTTCGCCTACGAGCCCGACCGGCCGCTGATCGAGGACCTGTCGCTGGTGGCGGCCCCCGGTCAGACGGTCGCCATCGTCGGCCCGACCGGGGCGGGCAAGACCACCCTGGTCAACCTGGTGATGCGCTTCTACGAGCTCGACGCCGGCCGGATCACCCTCGACGGTGTGGACGTCACGGCGATGACCCGAGCAGCGCTGCGCGGCCAGGTCGGGATGGTGCTGCAGGACACCTGGCTGTTCGCCGGCACGATCCGCGACAACATCGCCTACGGGCGGCCGGACGCCACCGAGGCGGAGATCCTCGAGGCGGCGCGGGCCACGTTCGTGGATCGCTTCGTGCACTCGCTGCCCGACGGCTACGACACCCTCATCGACGAGGAGGGGTCCAACCTGTCGGCCGGCGAGCGGCAGCTGGTGACGATCGCTCGAGCCTTCCTGACGGACCCGGCCCTGCTGATCCTGGACGAGGCGACCTCCTCGGTCGACACCCGCACCGAGCTGCTGCTGCAGCACGCGATGGCCGCTCTGCGCAGCGACCGGACGTCGTTCGTGATCGCCCACCGGCTCTCCACGATCCGCGACGCCGACCTGATCTTGATGATGGAGGACGGTGCGATCGTCGAGCAGGGGACCCACGACGACCTGGTCGCGAGCGGGGGCGCCTACGCCCGGCTGTACCGCTCGCAGTTCACCGCGGCCGTGGCGCCCGAGTAGCCGACCCCGCCCCGGGTCTCAGTAGACGATGACTCCGCGGAGGATCTCGCCGGCGTGCATGTCCTCGTACCCCTGTGCGACCTCGTCCAGCTTGTAGGTGCGGGTGACCAGCTCGTCGAGCTTCAGGTTGCCCTCGGTGTAGAGGCGCAGCAGGGTGTGGATGTCCGTCTTCGGGTTGGACTGACCGTAGAGCGAGCCCTGGATCCGCTTCTGGAAGAGCGTGATGTCCGCCAAGGAGATGGGTGCTCCGACGTCCTGGACGTTCCCGAGGCCGGTGACGACGACGGTTCCTGCCTTGCGGATGGAGGCCATCGCCTGGCCGAGGTGCTCGCCCGTGGTGACGCCGACCGTCACGATCGCCGAGTCGGCGCCCTGACCGTTGGTCACGGACTGGGCGAGCTCGGTCGCCTCCTCCATGGTGGCGACGGCATGGGTGGCGCCGAGCTCGAGGGCCTTGGTGCGCTTGAGCTCCACCGGGTCGACCGCGATCACGAGCGACGCGCCGGCGTGGGCCGCGCCCTGGACCGCGTTGATGCCGATCCCACCGACGCCCATCACGATCACCGTGTCGCCGGGACGGACCTCGGCGGAGTTCACCGCCGAGCCCCAGCCCGTGCCGACCCCGCAGCCGATCAGGCAGGCCTTGTCGAGCGGGATGTCATCGGCCACCTTCACCGCGGAGTCGACCGCAACGGTGGTCACCTCGGTGAAGGTCGAGATGCCGCACATCTGGCCGACGGGCTGACCCTCGTAGCTGAGGCGGAAGCTCTCGGGGTCGTCCCACCGCGAGCCCATCAGCAGGGTGGCGCCGAGGTCGCAGAGGTTCTGCATGCCGCGCGAGCACCACGTGCAGCGGCCGCAGGAGGGCAGGAAGGAGAAGACCACGTGGTCGCCCTCCCGCCAGCCGGGGGTGTGCGGCCCGACCGCGGTGACCACGCCGGCACCCTCGTGGCCGCCGCAGAACGGGTAGACCCCGACCGGGATGTCTCCGGTGGCGACGTGGTCGTCGGAGTGGCAGAGCCCCGAGGCTGTCATCTGGACCTGGATCTCTCCCTGTCGCGGGTCGTCGACCTCGAGGTCGACGACCTCGTACGTCCCCGGTGCCTGCTTGATGATCGCGCCGCGTGTGTGCATCGTGTTCTCCTCCGAGCTGGGCCGTGACGGGCGTCACATCTGCAGCGTGCCTCCGTGCCCGTTGGACAACGGTTGGGTCGCCCGGTGCGCCGACCCCGACCGGGCGGTTAATCCCCTTGATCGCCCCCGACGACCGACCTACCGTTGCGGCACACGGGAAAGGAGGTGGTCCGAGGAATGATTTCTTCAGGGACGCGTGAGGTGGCTGCCCGCTAGCAGCCCACTGGCACCACCCGGGGTGGAGTCACTCCGGTCCGGCTTGCTGGTGAATAAACAGCAGTCACCCGACCCGCAGACGATCCGGTCTTCACGTCCACCGGAGCGGGCTCCGCACGGAGTCCACGTCTGCGGGTCGCTGCATGTCCGCTGACCTGTCAGAACTGGTCGCCAGGAGGGCGCTGACCTGTCAGTTCTGGTCGCCCGCACGGGTCGACCCGTCACTTCTGGCGACCACAAGTGACAGGTCGGCGAACTCTCACCAGCCATTCCTGACAGGTCGGCGTCGTACGACGAGAACGTGACCTGCCTCGCATCGGTTGTCGGTGTCAACGATTCCGGAATATAGTTGCCTTCAGCAACCTTCTGTCTTCCGTGAATCGAGCACCCGTGTCCCAGGCAGCACCCGGTCCTGTCCCTCCCGCCGCGCCCGCGTCGGCCGGCGACGGGGGAGTGGCGATGACCCACCGGCAGATCCTGGAGGTGCTGAGCGGCCTGCTGTTGGCGCTGTTCGTCGCGATGCTCTCCAGTACCGTGGTCACCAACGCGCTCCCGGCCATCGTCAGCGACCTGAACGGGAGCCAGACCGGCTACACCTGGGTGGTCGTCGCGACCCTCCTGGCGATGACGGCGACCACCCCGATCTGGGGCAAGCTCGCCGACCTGTTCAGCAAGAAGCTGCTCGTGCAGCTCGCGCTCGTGATCTACATCCTCGGCTCGCTGATCGCCGCCTTCGCGCCCTCGATGGAGGTGCTGATCGGTGCCCGCGTCGTCCAGGGCCTCGGCGTGGGTGGCCTGACCGCGCTCGTGCAGGTCGTCATCGCCACCATGATCGCGCCGCGCGAGCGCGGCCGCTACGCCGGCTACATCGGCGCCGTCTTCGCGCTGGCGACCGTCAGCGGCCCGCTCATCGGTGGCGTGATCGTCGACTCGCCGCTCGGCTGGCGCGGCTGCTTCTTCGTCGGGCTGCCGTTCGCGATCGTGGCGTTCTTCCTGCTCCAGAAGACCCTGCACCTGCCAGTGATCAAGCGCGACGTCGACATCGACTACCTGGGCGCGACCCTCCTGGTCTCCGGAGTCTCGGCGCTGCTCGTCTGGGTGAGCCTCGCGGGCAACCAGTTCGCGTGGATCTCGCCGGCCAGCATGGCGCTCCTCATCGGCGGCGCGCTGGTGCTGGTCGCCGCGGTGTACGTCGAGGCCAGGGTCGCGCCCGAGCCGATCATCCCGCTGCGGCTGTTCCGCGACCGCACCACCAGCCTCGCCACCATCGCCTCGGTGATGGTCGGGATCGCGATGTTCGGCTCCACGGTCTACCTGAGCCAGTACTTCCAGACCGCCCGGGGCATGAGCCCGACCGAGGCCGGACTGATGTCGATCGCGATGGTCGGCGGCCTGTTCGTCTCCAGCGTCGTCAGCGGTCGGATCATCACCGAGACCGGCCTGTGGAAGCGCTGGCTGGTCGGCGGCATGTCCCTGGTCGTGGTCGGTCTGGCGATGCTCAGCACCATCGACGAGACCACGAGCCTGGTCCTGATCGGCGTGTTCATGGCCGTCCTCGGCGTCGGCCTCGGGGCGACCATGCAGAACCTCGTGCTCTCGGTGCAGAACAACGTCGCGATGTCCGACATGGGTGCGGCCAGCTCGGTCGTCGCGTTCTTCCGCTCCATGGGTGGCTCGATCGGGGTCGCGGTGCTCGGCGCCCTGCTGAGCCACCAGGTCGCCAGCCAGGTCGCCGGTGGGTACGCCGCCGCGCAGCGAGCGCCCTCCCTCGATGCCGACAGCCACACGGTGCCGGACGTCTCCTCGTTGCCCGGGTGGGAGCAGTCCATCTGGGAGCAGGCGTTCGGCGGATCGTTCGGCCACATCTTCCTGGTGGCCACCCCCTTCGCCATCGTCGCGCTGGTCTGCGTCCTGCTGATCAAGGAGGTGCCGCTGCGCACCTCCAACCTCGAGGCCGAGGCCGAGGCGTCGCCCGGTGTCGCCGCCGAGCTGCACCGCGCCGTCGTCCGGAACGAGCGCTGACGTGGATGCCGTGACCGGGGCGCCCGCGCGTGCCGACCTGCTGGCCGGACTCGAGCAGGAGGTCGGCGTGATGGTCCGCCGGATCCGGCGGGTCATCGGCGAGCGGGCCCGGTCGATCCATCCGGAGCTGCAGTCCTCGTCGTACCTCATGCTGACCTGGCTCGACCAGCACGGACCGCAGCGGGCGTCCGCGATGGCCGAGGCGTTCGGCATCGACAAGGGTGCGATCAGCCGGCAGGTCCAGCACCTGCTGGACCTCGGCCTGGTCGATCGTTCCCCGGATCCCGAGGACGGCCGGGCCACGCTCGTCTCGCTCAGCGAGCAGGCGGCGGCCCGGATCGTCGAGGTCCACGACGACCGGCGCCGCTGGCTCGACGAGCGTCTCGACGACTGGCCGGACCGCGACCTGTCCGAGTTCGTCCGGATGCTCGCCAAGTACAACGCGGCCCTGGACGCCTAGCCGCGACCCACCGCGACCTGGCGCGGCCTAGGAAGTGCGGGCCCTCAGCTCAGCCACACCGCGGTGTTCGGGGGCAGGTCGGTGGTGACCGGGCCGCTGGCCATCAGCACGTCGCCGTCCGGCAGCGACACGGCGCGCTCGCCGCAGTTGAGCACCACGGTGATCGGGCCGCGGCGCAGCGCGAGGACGTCGGCGCCGCGGTCGAGGATCTCGACCTGGTCGCCGGCGGTCGTCGCGAAGGTACGGCGCACCGCCAGTGCCGCCCGATAGAAGTTGAGCGTCGACTCGGTGTCGGCCTCCTCGGCCGCGACGGTGAGGTCCGCCCAGTCGGCCGGCTGCGGGATCCACGGCTGGGCGGTGCCCGGGCCGAAGCCGTACGGCGCGGTGTCGCCGCTCCACGGGATCGGCACCCGGCAGCCGTCGCGGCCGCCCTCGCCGGTGCGGATGAACAGCGGGTCCTGGCGGTCCTCGGGAGCGACCTCGACCTCGGGGAGCCCGAGCTCCTCGCCCTGGTAGATGTAGGCCGAGCCGGGCAGGGCCAGCATCGTGAGCGTCGCCGCGCGGGCGCGGGCGAGACCGGTCGGGCCGCCGCCGTAGCGGGTCATGTGGCGGATCACGTCGTGGTTGCTCAGCACCCAGGTGGGGGAGCCGTCGACCGACCCGACCGCGGCCATGGTCCCGGTGACGACCTCGGCGAACGCCGTGGCCGACCACGGCGCGAGCAGCCAGGCGAAGTTGAACGCCTGGTGCATCTCGTCCGTGCGGATGTAGCGCGCCATCGACTCCGGGGTCTGGGTCCACGCCTCGGCGACGAGCATCCGGTCGCCGTCGTACTCGGCGAGCACGTCGTGCCAGCGGCGGTAGACCTCGTGCACCTCCGGCTGGTCCCACATCGGCTCGTCGCGCAGGGTGCGCTCGACCATCGACTCGACGGGCGTCTCGCCGGCGGAGGCGCCGCGCTCGCCCTCGTCGGGGTTCTGGTGGTCGCGCAGGCTCTCCTCCTTGTAGAGGCCGTGCGCGACGTCGACCCGGAAGCCGTCGGCGCCACGGTCGAGCCAGAAGCGCAGCACGTCGACGAACATGTCGCCGACCTCGGGGTTGCGCCAGTCCAGGTCGGGCTGGCTGCTGTCGAAGAGGTGCAGGTAGTACTGCCCGTCCTCGACCTGCGTCCAGGCGGGGCCGCCGAAGACGGACTTCCAGTTGTTGGGCAGCGAGCCGTCCGGCAACGCGTCACGGAACAGGTAGCGGGCGCGCTCGGGGCTGCCGGGCCCGGCGGCGAGCGCCGCCTGGAACCACTCGTGCTGGTCGGAGGTGTGGTTGGGGACCAGGTCGACGATCACCTTGAGGCCGAGCTCGTGGGCGTGCGCGATCATCGCGTCGGCGTCGGCCAGGGACCCGAAGAGCGGGTCGATGTCGCGGTAGTCGGCGACGTCGTAGCCGTGGTCCTTCTGCGGGGAGGTGTAGAACGGCGAGATCCAGATCGCGTCCACGCCGAGGTCGCGCAGGTACGGCAGCCGGGAGGTGATCCCGGCGAGGTCGCCGACGCCGTCGCCGTTCGCATCGGCGAAGCTGCGGGGATAGATCTGGTAGGTGACGGCGTGGCGCCACCACTCCTGGTGTGCGATCGGGCCTGCCGCGTCCGTTTGATCGTTCAAAACCATGCGCTCCATCCTAGGGGCGGGCCTCAGGCGAAGGCCGCGGGGTCGACGGCGATCCAGAGGTGCTCGGCGCGGCCGAGCAGATCGCCGTCGGCGGTGTACAGGGCAGAGGCCGTGAAGGTCTTGCGCCCGTCGGTGCGCCGACCGAGCCCGACGACCACGTGCTCGGCACCGACCTGGGGCAGCGCGTCGATCCGGGCGGTCATCCGCGCGAGCACCATCAGCCGCTCCTCGAGGTCGCCGGCCCAGCCGCCGATGCAGTCGAGCGCGGCCCAGGTCGCGGGGCCGAGGTCGCCGAGGGTGTCGTCGGGTGTCCAGGTGGCCGCCACCCGCGCCTGGCCCGCCTGGTCGCTGACCCGGCCCGGGAAGATCCGCAGCCCGTCGGTGCGGTCGGTGCCGCAGGAGAAGCAGGTCGGGAAGGGATGCGAGGAGAGGCCGGCGTACGTCGCCTCCGCGGCGCGCGCCTCCTCGACCGGCACCGGTGCGACGACGGTCAGGTCGTCGTGGGCGGCCTCGGCCCGGGCCACCGGCGACCCGTCGAGCGTCGCGACGTGCGCGCCGTCGACGACCTCGACGGCCATCGGGGTCTCCAGCGGCGGTGGTGCGAGCAGCGAGACCGAGACGCCCGGCGCACCGACCTGTGCGGCGAGCGCACCCGCGGTCCAGCCGCCGTTGCCGCTGGAGGGCGGGCCGCAGAAGCGGCGGGGCACGAACAGGTCGGTCATCGGATCTCCTCCCAGCGGTCCAACGCTTCTCGTCGCTCGGCCGCGTGGTCCACGATCGGCTCCGGGTAGTCCGCTGCCACGCGGTCCTCCGGGCTCGGATCGTGGGGATCCGCGACCTCGGCGAGCTCGGGCACCCACCGTCGCACGTAGCGTCCCTGCGGGTCGAACCTCCTGCCCTGCGTGGTCGGGTTGAAGACCCGGAAGTACGGCGCGGCGTCGGTCCCGCTGCCGGCGGCCCACTGCCAGTTCTGCTGGTTGGAGGCGAGGTCGCCGTCGACGAGCCACTGCATGAAGTGCCGGGCGCCGTGCTGCCACTCCACGTGCAGGTCCTTGACCAGGAAGCTCGCGACGACCATCCGGACCCGGTTGTGCATCCAGCCGGTCGCGCGCAGCTGACGCATCCCGGCGTCGACCACGGGGAAGCCGGTGCGACCCCGTCGCCACGCCTCGAAGCGGTCGCCGGGCTCGTCGTAGCGCATGCGGGCGAACTCCGTGCGCAGGTAGTCCCGCGCGGTCTCGGGGCGGGCGTGCAGGACGTCGGCGAAGAAGTCCCGCCAGGCCAGCTCCTTGCGGTACGTCGCGGCACCGGTGCTGCGCAGTGGCGCGAGGTCGGCCAGCAGCGTGCGGGGGTGGATCTCGCCCCACTTCAGGTGCGTCGACATCCGCGACGTGGTGTCCAGGTCCGGCCGGTCGCGCTCCTCGTCGTAGTCGGCGACTCGGTCGAGGAACTCGCGCCAGTGCCGCTGGGCGGCGGCCTCGCCCGCCTCGGGCAGCTCGAGCCCGTCGGGCAGGTCGAGGTCCGTGATCGCGGTGGTGCCGCTCCCGGGCTCCAGCCAGTCGCTGTCGGTCGGTGCGCCGACCGGTCCGCGCCACCCGTGCTCGGCCCAGGCGCGGTGGAAGGGCGTGTAGACCTTGTAGGGGTCGCCGCTGCCGTTGGTCACCCGGCCGGGTGCCACGGCGTACGGCGACCCGGTGCGGACCAGCTCGATCCCGTGCTCGGCGAGGGCCGACCCGACCGCGCGATCACGCCGCCCGCCGTACGGGCCGTAGTCGGCGGCCACGTGCACGCGGCCCGCGCCGACCTCGCGAGCGGCGACGACGACCTGCTCGACCGGGTCGCCCCTCCGCACCGCCACCGGCGCGTCGAGGGCCCGCAGCGAGGCGCCGAGGTAGGCCCGCCGGCTCGGCCCGGCCGGGTCCCACAGGGTGGGGTCGAGGACGAACAGCGCCAGCACGGGTCCGTCCGCGGCCGCCTCGACCAGCGCAGGATTGTCCGTCAGCCGCAGGTCGCGTCGGAACCACATCACAGAGGTCATCGCTGCCAGCCTGCCAGCCGACTCCAGGGATGGGACACAATGACGACGTGAGCGACCTGATCGACACCACCGAGATGTACCTGCGGACCATCTATGAGCTCGTCGAGGAGGGCATCGTCCCCCTGCGCGCCCGGATCGCCGAGCGGCTCCACCAGAGTGGGCCGACGGTCTCGCAGACCGTCGCCCGGATGGAGCGCGACGGGCTGCTGACCGTGGAGGGCGACCGGCACCTCGAGCTCACCGACGAGGGCATGCGCCTCGCCACTCGGGTGATGCGCAAGCACCGGCTCGCGGAGCGACTGCTCACCGACGTCATCGGCCTGGACTGGGAGCTCGTCCACGAGGAGGCCTGCCGCTGGGAGCACGTGATGTCCGAGACCGTCGAGCGCCGGCTCCTCGAGCTGCTCGACCACCCGACGGAGTCGCCCTACGGCAACCCCATCCCCGGCCTGGACGAGCTCGGTGAGAGCGCGCTCGGCGAGCAGTTCATGGAGGGCGTGGAGCCGCTCACCCAGGCCGCTTCCGGCGGCGAGGAGACCCGGGTCCTGGTGCGCCGCATCTCCGAGGAGATGCAGAAGGACGAGGCGCTGATGAGTGCGCTGCGCCGCGTCGGTGCGCTGCCGGACAAGACCGTCACCGTCGTCGCGACCACCGAGGGCGTCCTGCTGGGCTCCGGGGGCGAGACCGCCGAGATCATCCCCGAGGCGGCCGACCACATCTTCGTCCGGAAGCTCTGAGAGCGAGCGCAGCCGCACGAGGTCGAGCCGACGCCGTGACGTCGTAGCTCGACGGGCAGATCGCGGACCGTCGACGACCGCTCAGGCGTGAGCGACCCCCGATCGTCGGGGTTCTGCCCGTCATGCTGCGACGCGTGAGGACCTGAGCTCGTCGAGGAACTCGCTGCAGCCGGCCTCGACGCGGCAGGTGGCGAGCGGGTCGCCCCGGGTCTCGCCCCGGTTGACGATCACCACCGGGACACCGGCCTTGGCCGCGCGCCGCACGAACCGCAGGCCCGACATCACGGTCAGGCTGGAGCCCGCCACCAGCAGCGCGCCCTCGGTGGCGACGAGCGCGTCCACGGCGGCGTAGCAGCGCTCGACCCGGGGGACCGGCACGTTCTCCCCGAAGAACACGACATCGGGCTTCAGCAGCCCGCCGCAGGGACAGTCCGGGACGACGAACCCGGCGGTCTCCTCGAGGTCGACGTCGCCGTCGGGACGCACCGCCACCTCGGCGTACCGCTCCGCGAAGCCGGGGTTCAGGGCGGCCAGCTCGGCCTGGAGCGTGCTGCGGGCGGAGGTGGCCTGGCAGCCGAGGCAGATCACCTGGGAGATCCGGCCGTGCAGCGCCACCAGCCGGGGGGTGCCGACCCGCTCGTGCAGGCCGTCGACGTTCTGGGTGATGAGCAGCTCGGGGGCGATCTCGGCGAGCGCCCGATGGCCCGGGTTCGGCTCGGCGCGGCGCATCCGGCCCCAACCGAGGTGGCTGCGCGCCCAGTAGCGCTGTCGGGCGTCCGGTCCGCTGAGGAACTCCTGGTAGGTCATCGGCATCCGGCTCGGCGAGTTCGGGCCCCGGTAGTCGGGGATGCCGGAGTCGGTCGACAGGCCCGCACCGGTCAGGACGACGAGGGGGCGGCCGCGGAGGAGGTCGAGGGCCTCGATCATGCGCTCGTGCTCACCTGGCGTAGCGGAGCTCGGCGCGGGCGCGCGCCTTCGCCGCCTCCACCTCGCGGTTCTTGGGCGGCGCGGTCGTGACCAGCTCGTCGAGCAGGTGCTGGGTGAGGTGGGCGATCTCGTGGACGGCCCGGTCGAACGCGGCCTGGTTGGCCTGGCTCGGCTTGGTCGTCCCGCTGACCTTGCGCACGTACTGCAGCGCGGCTGCGGTCACCTCGTCGCCGGTCGCCGGCGGCTCGAAGTTGTTGAGCGGGCGGATGTTGCGGCA
>JBAWHI010000013.1:0-4807 GCA_049593675.1 Nocardioides sp. | reverse complement strand
CTGCGGCGGGGGCGTACGTAGGTGGCGTGGCTCGCCTCCGGGCCGACCCACCCGCCGACGTCGGAGCCGCACAGCGCCGGATGGTGCGGCTCAGTGAGCAGGTGGTCGCCGCGCTCGGGGACGTGCCGGCCCTGGTCGGTGTGCTCGACACGGTGCACGTGGGACTGCTCGTGCCCGCCTCCGCGGACCTCGACGCGGCCGCGCGCGCCCTCGTGGGGGTCGACCCGGATGCGGTGCTCGGCGCGGGACAGCCGGTGACCGGCGTCCTCCCTGCGGCGGGATCGTTGCGCTCGGCCCGCGTCGTGGTCGACGTGGCGGCCACGATGCCGGGGGTGGACGGGTGCGTGCGGCAGTCCGACATCCGGCTGCCGGGGCTGCTGATGTCGCTGCGCGAGGACGCCCGGCTGCAGGAGTTCGCCGAGGCGGAGCTGGGGGAGCTGCTGGAGCACGAGGCCCGGCACGGCGGCGGGCTGGTCGACCTGCTGCGGCAGTTCCTCGCCGTGGGCGGCAACAAGACCGAGCTCGCCCGGGTCGCGCACCGCAACCGCACCTCGCTCTATCCCGCCCTGCGCCGGCTGGAGGAGCTGGTCGGCCACCCGCTCGACGACCCCGCCTCGCGCCTGTCCCTCGGCGTCGCGCTGCTCGCCTACGACCAGGGCCGCCGCTGGTAGCGATCGACTGCTCGGAGTCGACTACTCGGAGGCGGCCATGGTGGCCCCGAGGCCGATCATCATCACGCCGCCGGCGACGCCGAGGGAGTCCAGACGCTGCGGACGACGGGCGAACCAGTCGCGCGCCGTGCCGGCCGCCAGCGCCCAGGCGGAGTCGGAGGCGACGGCCATCGCGCCGAAGACCAGGCCGAGCAGCGCGAGCTGGGCGCCCGCGTGACCGGCCGGCTCGTTGACGAACTGCGGCAGGAACGCCACGAAGAACACGATCGTCTTGGGGTTGGTGACGCCGACGGTGAAGCCGACCCGCAGCGAGCGGGACACGCGCACGGGCACTGCCGACGCCCCGCCGACGGCGCCGAGCGCGGTGCGCGCGTCCGCGCGGTGCCGGATCGCCTGGACACCGAGCCAGACGACGTACGCGGCGCCGGCGATCTTCAGCGCCGTGTAGGCCTGTGCGCTCGCGGCGACGACGGCGCCGAGGCCGACGGCCACGGCCAGCACCTGGGTGACGACGCCGAGAGCGTTGCCGACCACCGACAGCAGCGCGTCGCGGCGCCCCACGGTGAGCGCGCGGCCGATGGTGAACAGCAGGCTCGGCCCCGGGAGCTGGATGAAGAGGGCGCTGGCCACCACGAAGGCGAGCCACTGGCTGGTCGTCGGCACCCGACCAGTGTGGCGGCCCGACGGCGCGGCGACGAGCCGGTTTCGTCAATCGGCACGATCGGGCACCGTCGCTCTCCCGTCGAGCTCCGATCAGGCGGGCTCGAGGAGGTCGAGGCGCACCGGCCATCTCGTCCGTAGGGCGCGCGAGGCGAGGCTCACGTGCTCACCGTCGCACCGCGCGTGCCCGGACCACGACCGCGTCGCGCAGCGTGCGATCGGCCGCCGAGCGGATCTTGAGCGAGACGTCGCGGCGGTCACCGCGCTCGGCCCTGGCGGTACGCCGGACCCGCACCGTGATCGTCATCGCCCGGCCGGGGGCGACGACCGGCGTGCGGACCTGCTGCTTCGTGGAGCCGGCGAGGGTGACGGTGAAGGCGGCGTTGTTCCGGGTGCGCCGGACGGTGAACCGACCAGGCTCCTCGCCGGTGTTGCGCACCCGGAGCTTGACGCGGGCTCGGGAGCCTGCGCGTGGCAGGGGGGTCGTCACCCGGTGCTTCGCGGGCCAGCTCGTGACGCCCTCGCCGACGTAGTGGCCCCCGGGGCGCTTGAGCATCGCGTCGGGCCGGGCCGGGGCGGGAGCCGGGTCGACGGTGTAGGACACCGTGGCGGTGGTGGTGTTGCCGGCCCCGTCGGTCGCGGTGACGACGTAGTCGTGCTCGCCAGGCGTCTCGGTGTCCAGCTCCGGGGTCTCGCAGGTCTGGAGGGTGGAGCCGCCGCGATCGGTGCAGGTCGCGTCGGGCGCGGTGCGCTCACCGAGGTCGAAGGTCTGGCCCGGGGCCGGGACCTCGACGCTCACCTCGGGCTGCTGCGTGTCCGGCACGTCGGCCTTGAACGCGCGATAGGTGAAGAACCGCTGGTTGCCCCCGAGGTCCGGGCGGCGGTCGGCGGCGGGGTCGCGGAGCTCCCACACGACGTTGCCGGAGCCGTCGATCTCGGTGGCGAGGGCCTCGTTGGCCGCGGCCCAGCCGATCAGGGTGTGACCGGTGTCGAGGCGCTGGGCCGACCCGGCGAACAGCGCGTAGCGACCGGGGACGGCATAGCTCGACACCTCACGGGCCGTGCCGGCCTCCTCGTCGATCTCCCACTCCACCACCCGCGTCCGCGGGCGGACGATGGGCTCGCCGGACGGGTCGGCGGGGTCGATGCACATGGCCTGGCTGAGGAACCCGCTGCCGTTGTCGAAGGCGAGGAAGCGGTCCGGCGCGACCTCGTAGACGGTGTGCTGGGCACACGGGCCACCGTCGGGCTGCCCCTGCCCGTCGGTGAAGGTGAAGTCGCTGGCGCGCCCCCCGAGCCTCCACACGACCTCACCCTGCGCATAGCCGTCGTGGGAGGTGCGCGCGATCTTGAAGGCCGAGCTGAAGTGCCGGAAGGAGACCAGCAGGTCGCCGTCCTCGAGGACCTGGATCGAGTTGGAGTGGGCGTAGTCGGCCGCCGTCCCGACGACCGTCTCGGCCGGGATGTCGACGTGGTCGGCGCTGTTCCAGGTGAACAGGACCTCGCCGTCGGCCGCGACGTGCTGGACGATGGTGTCGGTCAGGCCGGAGGCCGCGTCGTCCTCGTAGGAGAGGAAGTAGATGCTGCCGTCGGGCAGGAGCACGGCGTCGTGGCCGTCGGTGTTCACGACCGGCGGACGCGTGTGGTGCCGGGCGACCTCCTCGAACCGGTCGTCGAGCTCGACGATGTCGTAGCCGGTGCCGCCGGGCGTGGTGGTGTTCCTGGCGACCGAGTAGCCCCCACCGGGCCGCGACTTGAGATCGAGGGCCGCGGACTCCCGCACGTAGACCGGCACCCCGTGCGGGTCGACCGCCGTCTCGAAGGCCGGTGAGCCGTCGGTCCACATCGACAGCGTCAGCAGCACCATCCCCGGGGACGGGTCGGCCTCGATGGCGGTGTCCTGCTCCAGGGCAGGGAAGCCGGGCGGCAGATAGATCAGGGAGTACGCCGTCCGGCCGGCGCTATCGTCGACGAGGACCGAGATCTCGTCGCCGGCGGCGAGTCCGGTCAGGGTGCGCTCGCCCTCCTCGGCGACCCGGCCGTTCACGCGGACGACGCCCTCGGGATCCTCGGTCGAGGCCGTGACCGTCACCGTGCCGGAGGTGGCCTCGTTCGGGACCAGGCCGTAGCGGGTGATCGTCGGGTCGAACGACGGATACATCTCGACACCCGCGGCCACCGTGACGCCGTGTTGCGGGGCGGCGGCGATCGTGACCGCGGCAGCGGTCGAGCCGCCGAGCGGTGCGAGTGCGAGGCCGAGAGCGAGGGCGACCCAGATCGCGAGGACACGGTGCATCGCACCAGGCTAGGCGGCGCTCGGCGTCGCCGCTGCTCATCCTGGAAGCCTTGAGCAAGTAAGGGGCCTTTAGACTGATCAGCATGAACCTGACCGAGCGTGAGCGCGAGGTCGTCGCGCTGCTGCGGCGCGACCCGCTGATCGGGTCGGCCGCGATCGCCGAGGCGCTCGGCACGACCCGAGCGGCGGTGAACGTGCACCTGTCGAACCTCGGCAAGAAGGGCGTGATCCTCGGGCGTGGCTACGTCCTCAGCGAGGCCCCGTCGGTCGTCGTGCTCGGCGGCGCCAACATGGACGTCAAGGCCCGCAGCGCCCGCACGGTCGTCTCGGGGACCAGCAACCCGGGGGCCGGCTCGATGGCGGCCGGCGGGGTCGGGCGCAACATCGCGGAGAACCTCGCCCGGCTGGGCACCCGCACCCACCTCGTGGCCGCGATCGGCAGCGACGGCCTCGGCGACCAGGTGCTCGCCGCCACCTCCGCGGCCGGTGTCCACGTCGACCACGTCCGCCGCAGCGCCCGGTCGACCGGCACCTACACCGCCGTGCTCGACGCCGACGGGGAGCTCGTCGTGGCGGTCTCCGACATGGCCGCGACCGACGAGCTCGGTCCCGAGCAGGTCAACGCCGCTCGGGACCTGATCGCCGCGGCCGCACTCGTCGTCCTCGACGGCAACCTCGCGCCGGCAGCGCTCGGCCTCGCGCTCGACCTGGCCGCGACGGCAGGAGCACGCGTCGTGCTCGAACCGGTCAGCGTGCCCAAGGCCGCCGCGCTCGCCCCGCTGGTCACCACCGCCCACCCACTCCATGCGATCACCCCGAACCGCGACGAGCTCGCCGCCCTCACCGACCTCCCGACCCGCACGGAACGCCAGGTCGAGCGTGCCGTGCAGGCGCTGCACGATCGTGGCGTCGAGATCGTCTGGGTGCGGCTGGGCGCTGCCGGCTCGCTGCTCAGCACGCCGGGGGGCGCCCAACGGATGGCCGCCGTGGTCGCCGACGTCACCGACGTGACCGGCGCAGGTGACGCGATGCTCGCCGGCTTCTGCCACGCGCTGCTCGCGGGCGCAGAGCCCGACGAGGCGGCCGCCTACGGCCACGCCGCCGCCGCGCTGACCGTGGCGAGCCCCCACACCGTCCGCCCCGACCTCACCGACCGACTCGTCAGGAGCCTCCTGTGACC
>JBAWHI010000012.1:0-26159 GCA_049593675.1 Nocardioides sp. | reverse complement strand
AGGCCGGCGGGGCGACCAGGTCGTGGAGGAGCGGGTTGAGGTCTCCGAGCACCCGGACCTGCTGCGCCCGGGCGCTGCGCTCCTCGTGCTCGGCGCGATCGAGCCGGCCATCGGCGTACGCCTCGTCGAGGACCTGCTGGACGACGATCCGGTCGTGGTCGGACGCCCGCATCGGCCCGTAGCGCGGATCGCGCGGGTCGTGCGAGAACGACGGCCAGGCCTCCATCTCCACGACCTCATCGTAGGAGGCGCCGGTAGCCAGGCCGGGCCGCGGCGGACCGGCCCACCATTTCGGCCGCGTCACCTCCGGGGAGGACGCTCGTTGAGCGGGAAGGGAGAACGAGTTCTACCTGCCCGGTGAGAGTGAACACTCGTTGCCTGAAACGAGAACACGTTCTACTGTGACCGGGCTGTCGGGACAGCGTCGCACCGCGGCGCTGCACATCTGGGGAGGTGAGGGATGGCGTTCTCGGCCGTGTCGGTGATCCGGGGACCGGGCGAGGTCGCGGCGATGGTCGTCGACGTCGCCAAGCGCACCTTCACCACGCGCTTCCAGTTCCGTGAGTTCGTGGAGCAGGCCTGGTTCATCACCAGCGTCACGCTGATGCCGACCATCTTGGTGTCGATCCCGTTCGGGGCGGTCATCTCGCTCCAGGTCGGCAACCTCACCGGACAGCTCGGCGCTCAGTCCTTCGCCGGCGCCACCGCGGTGCTCGCCGTGGTCCGCGAGGCGGCCCCGATCGCGGCCGCGCTCATCATCGCCGGGGCCGCCGGCTCGGCGATCTGCTCGGACCTCGGCGCCCGCAAGATCCGCGAGGAGATCGACGCCATGGAGGTCCTCGGCGTCGATCCGATCGCTCGGCTGGTCGTGCCCCGGGTCCTGGCCACCATGTTCGTCGCGCTGATGCTCATCGGCATCGTGATCGCCGCCGGCATCGGCGGCGGCTACTTCTTCACCGTGATCATCCAAGGCGGATCGGCCGGCGCCTTCCTGGCCTCCTTCACGGCGTTGGCGAGCATCACCGACCTCTACATCGCGATCATCAAGGCGGTGATCTTCGGCGGCATGGCGGCGATCGTCGGGGCCTACAAGGGCCTGAACGCCGGCGGCGGGCCGAGCGGCGTCGGCCGCGCCGTCAACGAGTCGGTGATCGTCGCGTTCATGCTGCTGTTCTTCATCAACGCGATCATCACCGCCATCTACTTCCAAGTCGTTCCACCCCCGGGGCTCTGACATGGCGAGCATCGGCGCGGCGGGCGGCTCCTTCGTCCGGGCACGGCGCGCGTCCCTCGAGCAGTACGGCGACCAGCTGCTGTTCTACGTCAAGGCGCTGCTGTGGGTGCCGCGTGCGATCAGGCGCTACCCCCGCGAGGTGACCAACACGTTGGCCGAGGTCACCTTCGGCGCCGGTGGCCTCACGCTGATCGCGGGCTCCGCAGGCGTCATCGCCTTCCTCGCGTTCTTCGCCGGCACGGAGGTGGGCATCCAGGGGTACGCCTCGCTCAGCCAGCTCGGCGTCGCGAAGTTCAGCGCGTTCATCTCGGCCTACTTCAACACCCGCGAGGTCGCCCCGCTGATCTCGGCGATCGCGCTCGCCGCCACGGTCGGCTGCGGCTACACCGCGCGCCTCGGGGCGATGCGGATCTCCGAGGAGATCGATGCCCTCGAGGTGATGGGCATCCCGTCCCTGCCGTTCCTCGTCACCACGCGGATGATCGCGGCCTTCATCGCGGTGATCCCGCTCTACATCGTGGCGCTGAGCGCCTCCTACCTCTCGCCCCGGCTGATCACGACCTACGTCTACGGGCAGTCGCCGGGCACCTACGACCACTACTTCCTGCAGTTCCTGCCACCGATCGACATCCTGTGGTCCTTCTTCAAGCTCCTCTTCCTCGCGGTCGCGGTGATCCTGATCCACTGCTACTACGGCTACACGGCCTCCGGGGGGCCGGCCGGTGTCGGCATGGCCGTCGGCCGGGCGATCCGCACCAGCATCGTCACCATCGTGGTCGCCGACTTCTTCCTCAGCTTCGCGATCTGGGGCTCCACGACCACGGTCCGGATCACGGGGTAGGCGCCGACGATGTTGATGAACATCTACTACGACAGCCCGCGCGAGCACCGCCGGCTGGCGGTGGCCGGGGTCGCGTTCCTGACCGCGATCGCGCTGCTCGTGGCGCTGTCCATCGCGGTCTACAACAAGTCCTTCGAGAGCTCGACACGGATCACGATCGAGGCAGACCGGGCCGGCCTCCAGCTGACCAAGTTCGGCGACGTCCGGCTCCACGGGGCCCTGGTGGGCCAGGTCCGCTCGGTGGGGCAGGACGGCGACCAGGCCGTGATCGAGGTGGCGCTCGAGCCCGAGGAGGCCGAGCAGATCCCCGACAACGTCGCCGTCGAGATCCTCCCCACGACGCTCTTCGGCCAGAAGTTCGTCTCGTTCGTGCTCCCCGGGGACCCCTCCGGGACGGCGCTGGCCGACGGCGACGTGATCCCCGCGGACCGCGTCGACACCAACGTCGAGCTGAGCCGGATCCTGGCCAACCTGTTCCCGTTGCTGCGTGCCGTGCGCCCCGCCGACCTCAACGCGACCCTGAACGCACTGGCCACCGCGCTCGGCGGCCGCGGCGAGCAGCTCGGCGAGACGCTCGACCAGCTCGACGGCTACCTCGCAGAGATCGACGAGCACCTCCCGACCCTGCGTCAGGACCTGATCAAGCTCGCCGACGTCGCCGAGACCTACGACCTCGCCGCCCCGGACCTGCTGGACGTCCTCGAGAACGTGACGACCACCAGCGAGACGGTCATCGACAACCGGGAGCAGCTGGGGGCCTTCTTCTCCGACCTCCAGGGTCTGGCCGACACCTCGACGCGGGTGCTCGCCACGAACGAGACCAACCTGATCCGGGCCGGGGAGGTGACCGAGCCGGTCCTGCGGCTGCTGGCGATCTACTCACCCGAGCTGCCCTGCCTGATCAAGGGTGCCGCCCGCTACGCGCCCCGACTGGCCCGGACCTTCGAGGGCAACCAGGTCAAGCAGTACCTCGAGGTCGGCACGCCGCAGTACGCCGCCTACGACCAGGACGACAAGCCGACGTACGGCGAGGTGGGGCACGGCCCCTGGTGTCTCGGGCTGCCGAACCCCCCGGTCCCCGCGCCGCCGGTCGCGCTCGACCAGGGCAGCGCCATCGACGAGAACCCTCCGACGTCGCTGCTTCCCGACTACCTCGGCCTCAACCGGCCGGGGGTCGACTACAGCGGCACGGAGGGTGAGCAGCAGATCATCAACGCCCTGCTGGCCGCCCACTCCGGTCGCGCGGCCGACAGCTTCGGATCACTCGGTGCGCTGATGTACGGACCGCTGGTCCGCCAGGGAGCGGGTGTCCGATGAGCCGCAACTCCACCACGATCTCCGCCGGCATCAAGCTCGCCGTCTTCACCGTCGTCTCGATCCTGGTCACCGGCCTGCTGGCCGTGATCATGGGCAACATCGGCTTCGGGGCCGGCACGACCTACCAGGCCGTCTTCAGCAGCGCCTCGATGCTGCAGGAGGGCGACGACGTCCGGGTCGCCGGCGTGAGCGTCGGCGAGGTCAAGGAGGTCGAGCACCACGACCGCTCCCAGGCGATCGTGACCTTCCGGGTCAAGTCCGACGTGCCGCTGACGACCGCCTCGCGAGCCGAGATCCGCTTCCTCAACCTGGTCGGCGACCGCTACCTCGCGCTCGAGGAGGGGGCCGACACCGACGCGGAGCCGCTCGAGCGCGACGCGACGATCCCGATCTCGCAGACCAAGCCCGCTCTGGACCTGACCGTGCTCTTCAACGGGTTCCAGCCGCTCTTCCAGGCGCTGAACCCGCAGCAGGTCAACGACTTGAGCATGAACCTGGTCCAGGTCCTGCAGGGTGAGGGCGGCACGGTGCAGGGCCTGCTGGCGAAGACGGCGTCGCTCACCACCACGCTGGCCGACCGCGACGAGCTGATCGGCAGCGTGGTCGACAACCTGTCCCAGACCCTGACGACGGTCGACGGGCGGCACGAGCAGCTCAGCGACCTGATCGTCAGCCTCAAGGACTGGATGGCCGACCTCGCCGCCGACCGGCAGCTGATCGGCTCGTCGCTGGGCAACATCTCCGACCTGACGGTGGTCGTGGCGGACCTGATCCGGCAGGGCCGGCCGCTGATCAAGTCCGACGTCGCCAAGCTGCGCAGGCTGGCCGCCCTGCTCAACAAGAAGGAGAACAGCGCGAACCTCGTCGAGCTGCTGGACCGGCTCCCGGAGTCGATGACCGATCAGACCCGGACCGGCACCTACGGGTCCTGGTACAGCTACTACATCTGCGGTTTCAGCGGCCGGATCACCCTCCCGCTCCAGCTGGGGGAGATCCCCGGCGTCAAGCAGCTCATGCAGCAGCTGAACAAGCTGGAGTTCCACTCGACCGCGCCGCGATGCAACGGAGCGACCGCCGAATGAGCAGATACAGCCAGGCCCGGACCCTGCGGCTGGGAGCCATCACCGTCGTGGTGATGCTCCTGGTGATGGCGGCCGCCTTCAACCTCTCCCAGTTCCCGGGCTTCAAGGGCGGGACCTACCAGGCCGAGTTCAGCGACGCCAGTGGGCTGAGGTCCGGCAACATCGTCCAGATCGGTGGCATCCGGGTCGGCCGGGTCCAGGAGGTCGCCCTCGTGGACAGCAGCAGCGTGCTGGTGACCTTCGAGGTCGACAACGGCGTCGAGTTCGGCACCGAGAGCAGTGCCTCGGTCGAGGTGCTCAGTCTGCTGGGGGAGAAGTACCTCGAGGTCCAGCCCGCCGGCCCCGGTCAGCTCGGCGAGGACGACGTGATCCCGATCGACCGCACGGAGTCGGCCTACGACATCGTCGGTGTCTTCGGCGACCTGACCACCACCACCGAGCGGATCGACACGGGCCGGCTCCAGCAGGCGCTCGACGTCGTCGCGGACACGACGAACCAGGCGGCTCCCGAGATCGAGCAGAGCTTCCGCGGCATCGCCCGGCTCTCCGAGTCGGTCGCCTCGCGCGACCAGCAGATCCAGGAGCTGCTGAAGAGCTCGCAGAGCGTGACCAAGGTGCTCGCCAGGCGCAGCGACGACCTCGTCGACCTGATGAAGAGCAGCAGCCTCGTCTTCGACGAGGTCGAGCGCCGCAAGGAGGCGATCCACCTGCTGCTGGTCAACGCGCGCGACCTCGCCGACCAGCTCAAGGGGGTCGCGCGGGACAACCAGGCGCAGATGGCGCCCGCGCTCGCCGAGGTCGACCAGCTCCTCTCGCTGCTCAACAGCAAGGAGAAGGAGCTGAAGGCCACCCTCGAGGCGCTCGGACCCTACGTCTCCATCCTCGGCAACATCATCGGCACCGGGCCCTGGTTCGACGCCTACGCGTCCAACCTCCTGGCGATCCCGACCGGTGAGTTCCAGCCCGGCTTCCCGGAGGCGGACTGATGGACCTGATGAGCCGGATCAGCGTCCGGACCCTCGCGGTCGCCATCGCGCTCGTGCTGGTGGTCTCGGCCTACTTCCTCCTGCTGCGCGACGACACGCAGACGAAGACGGTCACGGCGCACTTCCCGCGCGCGGTCAGCATCTACGAGGGCAGCGACGTGCGCATCCTCGGGGTGAACGTCGGCCGGGTCACCGTGGTCACCCCGGAGGGCAACTCGGTGCGGGTCGAGATCGAGTACGACGCCGACTACCTCGTGCCCGACGACGCCCAGGCCGTCATCGTGACGCCGACGCTCGTGGCCGACCGGTTCGTCCAGCTCACCCCGGCCTTCGAGGAGGGCGACGCGGTGATGGCCGACGACGCGGACATCGCGTTGCCGGAGACAGCGGTGCCCGTCGAGCTGGACCGGATCTACGCGAGCCTGCGCGACCTCTCGCAGGCGCTCGGCCCCAACGGCGTCAACAAGGACGGCACGCTCGACCACGTCCTCGAGGCGGGAGCGGAGGCGCTGGACGGCAAGGGTGCGCTCGGCAACGAGATGCTCGTCGAGCTCTCGCGGGCGGCCGAGACGTTCGGCGAGGGCGCCGGCCCGCTGTTCGACACGGTCACCCAGCTCGCCGCCTTCACCACCACGCTGGCGGAGAACGACAGGTTCGTCCGCGCCTTCATCCGAGACCTGGCCGGTGTCAGCGGTCAGCTCGCCGATGAGCGCCAGGAGATCCGAGCCGCGCTCGCGTCGGTGGCCGACGCCGTCGGCACGGTGCGCACCTTCGTCCACGACAACCGCGAGGCACTGGTGACCGACGTCGAGAAGCTGACCCGGGTGATGAAGGCCATCAACTCCGAGAAGAGCAGCATCGACACCGCGCTGCGCGTTGCGCCCACGGCCATCGGCAACCTGGCCCTCGCCTACAACAACGAGACCGGCTCGATCGGCTCGCGCATCGGCATCAGCGGCAACGCGTGGGATGCCGACGGCTTCCTGTGCGGCCTGGTGCAGAACGCCGGGATCCCGCGTGCCGGCGCGGATCTCGCCTGCCGGCTCTTCGAGCAGCTCCTCGAGCCGGTCGAGGACCAGCTGCCGACGATCCCGCCGGCCGTTCCCGGCCGGGAGCAGGCGCCGGGCACCGAGCGCCCGTCGGTGCCGCGGGAGTACGCCGAGAGCACGCCGGGCTCGCTCGGCCGGCTGATGGGGGGTGCCTCGTGAGGCGCAGCCTGCTCCGGACCGCGACCGTCCTGACGGCGATCGCCCTGACCACCACCGCCTGCGACTTCGACGGCGCCTACGACCTGCCGCTGCCCGGCTCGCCGGTCGACGCCGACCACTCCTACGACGTCACGGCCGAGTTCGCGGACATCCTCAACGTCGTGCCCCGGTCGCCGGTCATGGTCGACGACGTCACGGTGGGCGAGGTGACCGAGGTCGATCGGGTCGGCTGGCACGCGCAGGTCACGCTGCGGATCAAGGACGGGGTCGAGCTGCCCGACAACGCGGTCGCGGAGATCCGCCAGGTCAGCCTGCTGGGCGAGAAGTACGTCTCGCTCGAGCCCCCGACCGACGTGCAGCCCACGGGCACCCTCTCCGACGGCGACACGATCGGTCTGGCTGAGACCGGACGCAACCCGGAGGTCGAGGAGGTGCTCGCGGCCCTGTCGTTCCTGCTCAGCGGCGGGGGCGTGGGCCAGCTCGCGACCATCACCCAGGAGCTCAACGCGGTGATGGACGGCCGCACGGACCGTCTCCAGCACCTGCTCGGATCGCTGGAGAGCGTCGTCGGTGCGATCGACGACCAGAAGGCCGACATCATCAGCGCGATGGAGTCGATCGACAGCCTGACGGCGACCCTGAACGCCGAGAAGGAGACCATCACCGACGCCCTCGACGTCACCGGGCCCGCCATCGACGTGCTGGCGGCCCAGCACGACGAGCTGATCGCGATGCTCGCCTCTCTCGACCGACTCGGCAAGGTCGGGACCCGGGTGATCGGCCAGAGCAAGGATGACATCCTGGCGTCGCTCGACCACCTCCAGCCGCTGCTGAAGCGGCTGCGCGAGGCCGGTGACGACCTCGCGCCCGGGTTGAACCTCCTGGTGAGCTTCCCCTTCCCCAAGGAGGCGAGCGAGATCGTCAAGGGCGACTACGCCAACACCTCGATCCGCGCCGACATCAATCTCGAGAACATCATCGCGAACGGCAGCGACGGCGGCGGTCTGCCGCCGATCCTCCCGGACCCCGGGGAGACGCTCACCCAGGTCGAGAAGTGCCTGCGCAGCGGTGACCTCCAAAGTCGGACGTGCCTGAAGCTGCTCGACGACCTGCGGCTGTTCCAGAACCTCAAGAAGGAGTGCCGCAAGCAGAGGTACGACCGGAACCCGGTCTGCGTCATCGTCCGTGCCCTGCCCGGTGCCGGCGACGGCCTCGACCCGGCGGGCGTGCTCGACTACCTGCGCGGCGTGCTGGGGCTCCCCGGAGGCGACACCGGCGGTCTGCCCGGGCTCCCCGGCCTGCCGGGGCTGCCCGGCGGCGATGGCGGCGGGGTGCTCGGCGGCCTGCTGGGCCGAGCGCTCGCCGACGGCTCACCGACCGCGACACCGAGCCCCTCGGCCCTCTATGGAGGCTCCCGATGAGCCGCGGTGTGCGGATCCGGATCCTGGCGTTCGTGGTGCTCAGCGCGGTCGGGGTCGTCTACATGGCCGGCTCCTACCTCGGCTTCGTCGACCGGGTGCTCGGACGGGGCATCACGGTGCACGCCACGCTGCCGACCTCCGGTGGCCTGTTCGAGGGCAGCGAGGTCACCTACCGGGGCGTGAAGGTCGGCAAGGTGTCGCAGATGGAGGCGACCACGGAGGGGATCACCCTCGACCTGGCGCTCGAGGACGGCACCGAGCTGCCCGTGGACTCCCCGATGTTCGTCCACAACCTGTCGGCGGTGGGGGAGCAGTACCTCGACTTCGAGCCCCCCGACGACGACGGCCCCTACGCCGAGGCCGGCCACACGTTCGAGGGCGACGCGGCCTCGTTGCCGGTCGACGAGGCCGACCTTCTCGTCGAGCTCGACGAGTTCGTGAGCTCCGTCGACCGCGAGAACCTCACCACGGTGGTGCGCGAGCTCGGCACCATGTTCTACGACACCGGCGGCCCGCTCCAGGAGCTGCTCGACAGCGGCAGCGTCTTCGTCCGCGAGGCGTCGACGCACACCGAGGAGACCATCCGCCTGCTCAACCAGGGCAAGCGGGTGCTGACGACCCAGCAGGACGAGCGCGAGAACATCAGGAGCTTCGCGAACGACCTGGCCACCATCACCACCGCGCTCGCTCGCAGCGACCGTGATCTGGAGAAGGTCCTCGACGGCACGCCGCGCACCGCGCGCGAGGTGGACGGGCTGCTCCGCGACCTCGAGCCGACGCTGCCGGTGCTGCTCGGCAACGCGGTGAGCGTCAACCAGGTCATCGTGTCGCACCTGTCCGGTCTCGAGCAGCTGATGGTCACCTACCCGAGGGTCATCTCGTCGGGCTTCACCGGCACGCCCGGGGACGGCTACGGCCACGTGAACCTCCAGCTCGACTACCGACAGCCGCCGTGCACCGAGGGCTACAAGCCGCGTAGCCAGTGGCGGTTGCCGACCGACCTGACCGACGCGCCGATCTACCCGGCCCAGTGCGCGAGCGGTCCACCGTTCGTGATGCGGGGCCCGAAGCACTCGCCGAACCCCGGCGCGAACTCCCCGGGTCGGGTCTACCGTTCGTCCTACGACCCCGGCACGGGGGTCGTGTCGGGGGCCGTCGACGGCCGCGGCAACGCCGTACGATTCGTCGACCAAGGCAACCTGTCGATCCTGGGAGGGGACGCGTGGAAGTGGCTGATGGTCGGTCCGGTGACGAACCGGTGACCCCCGGTCCCGGCTCGCGGACCCGTCTCAACATCGGTCTCTTCGTCGTGGCGCTGGTGCTCGCGTGCGCCTGCGTCTTCGCCGGTGTCCTGGTGGTGCAGCAGCACCGCGACGACCAGCGACTCCTCGGGGAGCAGGAGCGCTACGGCGACGTCCTGGCATCGGCTCGCGACGAGGTGGAGGCGTTCATCAACATCGACTACCGCAAGGCGCAGGAGAGCATCGACGCCGTCGCGGAGGGCGCCACCGGGGAGTTCGCGGAGCAGTACGACTCGTCCTCCGAGGGCGTGGTCGAGCTGCTGAAGCGGGAGAAGTCGGTCATGGACGGCGAGGTGCTCTGGGCCGGCGTCACCGATGTCGACGACGACAGCGCGACGGTGCTCGTCGCGACCACGGGCACCGTGCAGAACCAGTCGACCGGCGACGAGCAGGTGGCGCGCTACTTCCGGCTCAAGCTGGACCTGCAGAAGGTCGACGGCGAGTGGCTGACCAGCAACCTGGAGTTCGTCGGATGAGCCGCAGCAACCCGCGCCGGGTGGTCGGCTCCCGCAACCCGACCGGGCGTCCGCGCAAGATCGCGTCCCAGACCCACCCGGTCGAGGAGCCGGCCGAGGTCGCTCCCGACCCGGTGCCGGACGACGCGGCGGGCCCGCCCCCTCCGCCCGGCGAGCCGCCGGCCGACCCCACGGAGGAGCGGCCCGACGACGGTGGCCGCGGTGCGCGGCGCACGACCATCGCACTGGCGGTCGCGATCGTGGTCCTGCTCGGCATCGGGATCGCCGAGGTCTCCTACCTGCTCCGCGACGAGACCGAGACGGTCTCCGCGGAGCGCCCGGTCGTCACCGGGGAGGTGTCCCACCGAGCGGCCGTCGATGCAGCGGCGCGCTCGACCGAGGAGATCCTCTCCACCAGCTTCGAGGACTACGACGAGCAGGCCGAGCAGGCGAGGGCCACGATGACCGACGCCTTCGCCGAGGATTACCAGCAGACCTCCGACGACATCCGCGAGCGCTTCATCGACCAGCGGACCCGGCTCCAGGTCAAGGCCGTCGGGCAGAGCGTCGTGCAGGCCTCGCCCGAGCAGGTGCAGGCACTGCTCTTCCTCGACCAGTACGTCGAGAAGCGCGAGGACGGCAAGCCGGTGACCGACTTCGCGCAGTACCGCGCACTGGTCACCGTCGTGCGCACCGACCAGGGATGGCTGGTGTCCGATATCGAGACCCAGTAGGGTCGGGCGAAACTAGAACACGTTATAGTTGAGTCGTCCGCCCGAAGGGAGAAGGATCGCCGCGTGCCCCCCACCACCACCGTCGACACCGACCTCCTCATCATCGGCGCAGGCCCCACGGGTCTGTTCGCGACCTACTACGCGGGTTTTCGAGGCATGAGCGTCGCCGTCGTCGACTCGCTGCCCGAGCTCGGCGGCCAGATCACCGCGATGTATCCCGAGAAGCAGATCCTCGACGTCGCGGGGTTCCCGTCTGTCAAGGGTCGTGAGCTGGTCGAGGGGCTGGTCGCCCAGGCGTCGGTCACCGAGCCGACCTACCTGCTCGGTCGTACCGCCGCCACCCTGACCGAGGACGAGGACGGCGTGAGCGTCGGCCTGGACGACGGCAGCGAGGTGCGGGCCAAGGTCGTGCTGATCACCGCCGGCATCGGCAAGTTCAGTCCCCGTCCGCTTCCGGCCGGGGAGGGCTGGGTCGGTCGCGGCCTGGAGTTCTTCGTGCCGAGCTTCCAGCCCTATGTCGGCAAGGACGTCGTCATCGTCGGCGGGGGTGACAGTGCGTTCGACTGGGCACTGCACCTCGAGCCCGTCGCGCGGACGGTCACCCTCGTGCACCGGCGAGACGCCTTCCGGGCCCACGAGCGCACGGTCGCGGCGGTGCGGGCCTCCTCCAAGGTCGAGATCGTGACCAAGGCGGAGGTCTCCGCCATCCACGGCAACGGGACGGTCGAGTCGATCGACATCACCGTCGGCGGCGAGGTCACCACCCGCCCGACCCAGGCGATCGTCGCGGCCCTCGGCTTCATCGCCGACCTCGGTCCGATCCAGCAGTGGGGCATCGAGGTCCACAAGCGTCACATCGTGGTGAACCCCGCGATGCGGACCAACCTCTCGCGTGTCTTCGCCGCCGGCGACATCACCGACTACGACGGCAAGGTGCGCCTGATCGCGGTCGGGTTCGGCGAGGCGGCGACCGCCGTCAACAACGCTGCGGTCGTGATCGATCCCAGCGCCCATGTGTTCCCGGGTCACTCGTCGGAAGGAAGTTGAGATGAAGATCAAGGTCGACTTCGACCTCTGTGAGTCGAACGCGCTCTGCGAGGCGATGGCACCGGAGGTGTTCGAGCTGGACGACGACGACTTCCTCCAGCTCAAGACCGAGGAGACCACCGCGGAGAACATCGACAGCGTCAAGCGAGCCGTCGCCGCGTGCCCGCGGGCGGCGATCTCGCTGCAGGAGGACGGAGCGTGAGCGGCACCAGCTCCGACGAGACGTCCCTGGACGGCAAGGTCGCCATCGTCACGGGCGCCGGAGCCGGGCTCGGTCGCGCCGAGGCGCTCGCGCTGTCCGACGCCGGCGCCAGGGTCGTCCTCAACGACCTCCCCGGCGGGGCCGACGGCACCGCCGACGAGATCCGCTCCCGCGGTGGGGAGGCCACCATCGTGGCCGGCGACGTGGGGGAGCGGGCAACGGCCGACGCCATGATGTCCGCCGCCGTCGAGGGCTTCGGACGTCTCGACGTGGTGGTCAACAACGCCGGCATCACGCGCGACCGGATGCTCTTCAACATGTCCGACGAGGAGTGGGACCAGGTCATCCACATCCACCTGCGCGGACACTTCCTGCTCTCCCGCAACGCGGGTGCCCACTGGCGGGCGCGGGCCAAGGAGTCCGGCCCGGTGGGAGCCAGCGTCGTCAACACCGCCTCGGAGGCGTTCCTCTCGGGCCCGCCGGGACAGGCGAACTACGGCGCGGCCAAGGCCGGCATCGCCGCCCTCACCGTGTCGACCGCCCGGGCGCTGGGCAGCAGCGGCGTCCGCGCCAACGCGATCTGCCCGCGGGCGCGCACCGCGATGACCGCCCAGGTGTTCGGGGCGGACGAGTCGGGTCAGGAGGTCGACCCCTACTCTCCCGAGCACGTCGCGCCGGTCGTCGCCTACCTCGCCTCTCCCGCGGCCGAGCGGATCACCGGGCAGGTGTTCGTGGTGTACGGCGGGATGGTGGCCCTGGTGGCGGCGCCGGTGGTGGAGCAGCGCTTCGACAAGTCCGGCACACTCTGGACCGCCGACGACCTCGACAAGCAGCTCGGAGGCTACTTCGACGACCGCGACCCCGCGGTGGGGTTCGCCGCCGACTCGATCATGAAGCTGACGGTCTAGATGGTGGTCCAGCCCGTCGAGCCCTCTGGAGGACTGAAGTGAACCGTTTGGACGGCAAGGTCGCGATCGTCACCGGCGGCGCCATGGGGCAGGGGGCCGGGATCTCCCGCGCCTACGCGGCCGAGGGCGCCAAGGTGGTCATCGCCGATGTCGCCAAGGAGGACGGCCAGGCGCTCGCCGACGAGCTCTGCGAGGTCGCGGGGGACGGGTCGGTGCACTTCGCGCACCACGACGTGTCCGACGAGGCGTCCTGGACGGCGCTCGTCGAGGACACCAACGCTCGCTTCGGGCCGGTCAACGTGCTGGCCAACAACGCCGGGATCCTGCGCTTCGGCCAGATCGAGCGGATCCAGCTCGATGATGTCGAGCTGCTGTGGCGGGTCAACCAGCTGGGCTGCCTGCTCGGCATGAACGCGGTGACCTACACGATGCGCAAGAACGGCGGTGGCTCGATCATCAACGCATCGTCCGTCGAGGGCCTGGCCGGCATGCCCGGCTGCACGGCGTACGCCGCCACGAAGTGGGCGATCCGCGGCATGACCAAGTGTGCGGCGATGGAGCTCGGGCCCAAGGGCATCCGGGTGAACTCGGTGCATCCCGGCATGATCGACACTCCTATGACGCGGGTGCACGGCGGCGACGCCGCCATGGAGTACGGCGCCTCCAAGGTGCCGCTGCGTCGGGTCGGGACGCCCGCCGATATCGCGCCGGTCTACGTCTACCTCGCCAGCGACGAGTCCGCCTATGTCAACGGCGCCGAGATCGCCGTCGACGGTGGCGTGACCTCGACGCACGCGTTCGGCGGCTGACGGTGGCCAACCAGCGCGGTCAGATCGTCATGTCCGACGACGAGGTCGCGGAGTTCCTGCGCCAGCAGCGCTCCTCGACGCTCGCCACCCACGGACCGCAGGGCCAGATCCACCTGGTCGGCATGTGGTACGCCGTGCTCGACGGCCAGATCTGGTTCGAGACGAAGAGGAAGGCGCAGAAGACGGTGAACCTGCGTCGCGACCCCCGCTGCTCCTTCCTCGTCGAGACCGGCCACACCTACGACCAGCTCCGCGGTGTCGCCATCGAGGGCACGGCCGAGGTGGTCGAGGACGAGGCCGTGGTCTGGGACGTCTGCGTCAACATCTTCGAGCGCTACAACGGCGCCTACTCCGAGGAGATGAGGCCGATCGTCGAGTTCATGGCGCACAACCGCGCCGCTCTGCGTCTCGACGCCCAACGGATCCGCTCCTGGGACCACCGCAAGCTCGGGCTCCCGGCGATGGAGCTCGGCGGGTCCACTGCGGCCCACCTCGAGTAGCGCGTCGGGTCCGGGCTACGTGCCGTCCAGGCCCTGCTCGATGGCGTAGCGGGTGAGCTCGACCCGGTTGTGCATCTGCAGCTTGCGGAGCGTGTTCTGCACGTGGTTCTGCACGGTGCGGTGCGAGAGCACCAGTCGATCGGCGATCTGGCGGTACGACAGCCCCTTGGCCACCAGCTTCAGCACCTCGGTCTCGCGCTCGGTGAGCGCGGCCGGGTCGGGGCCCGGGGCCGGTGAGGTCGAGATCCGCTGGAACTCGCCGAGCATCAGCCCGGCGAGGCCGGCGGTGAACACCGGCTCGCCCGCGGCGACGCGTCGTACGGCGCTCAGCAGCTCCTCGCGGGAGGCCGACTTCACCAGGTAGCCCGTCGCGCCGGCCTTCACCGCGGCGAGGACGTCGGCGTGCTCGCCGGAGGCGGACAGGATGAGGACCCGCACCGAGGGGTCCTGTCCCACGATCTCGGCGGTGACGGCGACCCCGTCGGGCTCGGGGATCTGCAGGTCGAGCACCACGACGTCCGGTCGGGCGGCGGGGAAGCGGGCGAGTGCCTCGCGTCCGTTCGACGCCACCCCGACGACGTCGAGGCCGGCCTCGCCGAGATCGCGCTCGACGGCGTCGCGCCACAGCGGGTGGTCGTCGACGACCAGGACCCGGATGGGCGTCGCGGACTCACTCATGGCGACGACCCTAGGTCAGATCACTCCCCGGTCGTGGGACGACGAACTCCCACTCGGTCCCGTCGGCGCCGGTCAGCAGCTCGGCGGTGCCGCCGAGGTCGGCGATCCGGCCGCGGATCGACTCGCTCACGCCGAGTCGTCCCTCGGCGGCGGCCCGGTCGAGCCGGCCCGCCGCGATGCCGGGTCCGGCGTCGCGGACGGACAGCTCGACCCGGTCGGGGAAGGCCTGCAGCAGCACCCATGCGGGCGCGTCGTCGCCGACGTGCAGGCGGACGTTGTCGAGGCAGGCGCGGACGACGGCGACGAGCTCGCGGACCGTGGCGGCGGGCAGGTCGACGGGCGCTCCCGGGGTCGAGACGCTCACCCCGGGCCCGTGCTCCAGCTGCACCAGCTGGGGAACCAGGTCGACGGACTCACCCTCGCGGACCGTCTCGACGACGTCCTGGGCCCGGATCAGGCCCCGCAGCTCGCGCTCCTGCTCCCCGGCGAGTCTGCCCAGCTCCGCGGCGTCGCCGCCCAGCTCGCGACCACGCCGCTGCACCAGCGCGAGGACCTGCAGCACGCCGTCATGGACGGCCCGGGCCAGGCGGGCCCGCTCGGCCGCGACGGCGGCGTCGCGCTCGGCGGCGTCGCGCTCGGTGGCCATCTCCTGCAGCGACTGGCACATGAAGCCGACGATCGGCCCGCCGATCACGAGCAGGAACGCGTTGCCGTAGTCCGACTGGCCGAGGTCCTGCCGCATCGAGAGGTCGGCCCCGGCGAGCACCAGCCCGGCGACGAGGCCGCCGACGACGCGGTAGTGGATCGCCCAGGCGAGCAGGGCGCCGATCACCCAGAAGCCGGGGATGCTGGCGCTGAAGCCGTCCCCCTTCACGACCGGCGTCAGGAGCAGCAGCGCCACCGCCAGGGCGAGGTCGGCGACCAGCAGCGGAGCAGTACGCCGCCGCGGCTCGGCGTACGCCCAGGTCGCGAAGCCGGTCCACGCGACCATCACGACGACGCACATCGCGCCGGCAGCCGGGTGCGCGAAGTTGTCGCTGCGGTAGACGTTCAACGCGACGGCGTTGACCAGCACGACGACGCGCAGCACCGCGAGGGCGCCGAACAGCCTGCTCTCGACGGCGATCGCGCCCGGGGACGTCCATGAGCTCACACGCCGCAGTCTCGCACCGGTCGGGTGGCTCGGATCTGAGTATCCGTACCGATGCTGGCCGGTCGTCTGCTGTCGAGACTTGGCGCATGGACAACAACACGACGACTCCCTCCAAGAACACCACCGCCTTCTACGCCCAGTCGGCCATCGCCTTCGGGCTCGCCCTCTTCACCATGCTGGCCGCGATCTACTACCTGCCCGGCGAGGCGTGGCCCAAGGCCTTCCTCGCCCTCGGCACCGTCTTCCTGACGACCTCGGCCTTCAGCCTCGCCAAGTGCGTGCGTGACGCCCAGGAGAGCCAGTACGTCGTCTCCCGGCTCGACCAGGCGCGCGTCGACCGGATCCTGGCCGACCACAACCCGTGGAAGGAGGTCAGCTGAGCATGGCAGCGCCGCAACCGCCGCAACCGCCGTACCCGCGGCCCGTCGGCCCGCAGGGGACGCCGGAGCCGACCGGCCGGCGTCGCTGGTCGCTGTACCTGCTGATCCCGGTCCTCGCCCTGGCCGGTGTCACGGCACTGGTCGGTGTCGGCCTGGCGTTCCTGCACGCCATCGACCCCATGGGCGACGAGTGGGTCTGCTCCGAGGGGGAGGTGCCGGCCGGCCGGAGCTGCTACCCGGAGGGCCAGCCCCTCCCGGCGGGCGTGAGCGCCGACCCCCTCGGCAACCGGCCGATGGCGTACAACTGCGACAAGGACGGCTGGACCCCGATCGAGCACGACACCCGTGATCGCCGGGACTGCCTGAACGACGACCTCCCGATGCCCAGCGGGTGGCATGCGGTGCAGTGACGGGTCCCTTTCCAAGCCGCCCCCGTCGCCCTAGCGTGGGGTCGTGGTGCGCGATGCGGAGGCGGACACCGGGACGGTCACCGACCTCCTGGGTCGCCTCGCCGCCCGGACCCCGACCCCCGCGGGCGGCTCGGTCGCCGCGCTGTGCGCCGCTCAGGCCGCGGCCCTGGTGGCGATGGTGGCGCGCTACTGCGAGGCCCCCGACCTGGTGGAGCGGGCCGAGCGGCTCGTGGCCCACGCGCAGCAGCTCGTGGCCGATGACGAGCTCGCCTTCCGTGCTGTCGCCGATGCGTGGGCGACACCGCGCGGCGAGTGGGCCGACGACGACGAGCGGCGCTCGGCCATCGGGGCGGCACTGCTGGCCGCCTCCGAGCCTCAGGCCCAGGTCGTCGAGACCGCGGTCGAGGTGCTGGTCCTGGTCGATCTGCTGCGACCCTCTGCGCGGTCCGGGCTGGGGTCGGACCTGGTCGCGGCCGGTGAGGTGGCGAGGGCCGGCTCGGCCATCGCCCGGATGAACGTGGAGTCCAACGTGCGCTCGCTGCCGGACTCCGAGGAGCGCTCGCGGCTGCTGCGGCGCATGGGCGTCACGAAGGAGAGGGCCTGAGTGCTGACCGACATCGAGATCGCGAGCTCCGCCGAGCTGCTCCCCATCACCGAGGTGGCCCGAGAGGAGCTGGGGATCGACCCGGTGCACCTGGTGCCCTACGGCCACCACAAGGCGAAGGTCGACCTGGGCTACCTGCAGTCCCTCGAGGAGCGACCCCTCGGCAAGCTGGTCCTGATGACGGCGATGTCTCCGACGCCGGCCGGCGAGGGCAAGACGACGACCACGGTCGGGCTGAGCGACGCGCTGCGCGGCCTGGGCCTGAAGTCGATGGCGTGCCTGCGCGAGCCGTCGATGGGGCCGGTCTTCGGCATGAAGGGGGGCGCGGCGGGCGGCGGCTGGTCCCAGGTGGTGCCGATGACCGACATCAACCTGCACTTCACCGGCGACTTCGCGGCGATCGCGGCAGCCAACAACCTGCTGGCGGCGTTGCTGGACAACCACATCCAGCACGGCAACGCCCTCGGCATCGATGTGCGCTCCGTGGACTGGAAGCGGGTGCTCGACCTCAACGACCGGGCGCTTCGAGGCGTGGTGGTGGGTCTCGGCGGCCCTGCCAACGGCTACCCGCGCGAGGACGGCTTCGACATCGTGGTCGCCTCCGAGCTGATGGCGATCTTCTGCCTGACCGAGTCCTGGGCCGACCTGAAGGACCGGATCGGCGACATCGTGGTCGGCCACACCCGGGAGAAGAGACCGGTCACCGCCCGCGATCTCGGGGCGGACGGTGCGATGGCGGTGCTGCTGCGCGACGCCCTCGCACCCAACCTGGTGCAGACGCTGGAGCACACCCCGGCGTTCGTCCACGGTGGCCCGTTCGCGAACATCGCGCACGGGTGCAGCTCGGTCGTCGCCACCCGGGCCGCACTGCGGCTGGCCGACTACGTCGTGACCGAGGCCGGTTTCGGCGCCGACCTCGGTGCCGAGAAGTTCGTCGACATCAAGTGCCGCAAGTCCGGCCTCCGTCCTGATGCTGCGGTCGTGGTCGCCACGGTGCGAGCCCTCAAGTTCCACGGTGGGGTCGACGCGCCCGACCTCGCGCGGGAGGACCTCGGCGCCGTCGAGCGCGGCATGGAGAACCTCGCGCGGCACCTGCGCAACGTTCGCGAGGTCTACGGGATCCCGTGCGTGGTGGCCCTCAACCGATTCCCGTCGGACACCGACGCGGAGGTGGCCCGGGTGGTCGAGCTGGTGGACGGGCTCGGGGTCCGGACCCATCCGGCCACGCACTTCGTCGACGGCGGCACCGGAGCGACCGATCTGGCCAAGGGCGTGCTCGACCTGCTCGACGACGCCGATCCGTCGACGTTCGCCTTCACCTACCCCGACGGGCTGCCGCTCCAGCAGAAGGCGGAGACGCTCGCCCATCGGCTCTACGGGGCCTCCAGCGTGACCTGGGACGGCAAGGCCAAGCGGCGGCTCGAGCGGCTCGAGGCCGACGGGTACGGCGGGCTGCCGGTCTGCATCGCGAAGACGCAGTACTCGTTCTCGACCGACGCGACCCTGCGCGGCGCGCCGACCGGCCACGACCTCCACGTGCGCGAGGTGCGACTCTCCGCGGGCGCGGGCTTCGTGGTCCTCGTGTGCGGTGACGTGATGACGATGCCCGGCCTGCCGGCCGTGCCCGCTGCCGCCCGGATCGACCTGCTCGACGACGGGACCATCGTCGGTCTGTCCTGACGCGTCGGAGCGCGAGTCGCGGCGGTGGTCAGTCGACGTCGGGTGCCGGCTCGACCGGCTGGCGCAGGATGGTGCGCAGCCGCGACGGGTCGACCCGCCGGGGGTCGCTCAGGTAGATCTCGTGGTGGCGCCCGGTCATCCGCAGACCGGCGTCCGGGATGAACTCCCCGTGCATCGAGGCCAGGACCTCCGCCTCCTCGTCGTACGGTCCGACGTGCAGGGTCTGCACGCTGCGCCCCTCGTCGAGCCCCTGCAGGCGGAGCCGTTCGAGGCCGGCCGGTGGCGCCTTCGCCCCGGCCTTCCCGACAGCGGCGTCGACGAGGTCGGCCGGGATCCAGTCCGGGACCATGATCATGACCGTCCAGCTCCACCGGTCCTTGTCCCGCGCGGTGGTGAACGCGCTCATGTCCGCCGCCCACCAGAGCGCCTCCAGCGGCGGGACGACGTAGTCGCGTCCGAGGTCTCGGGAGCTGGCGAACTTCAGGGCATAGGCGACCGGATAGATCGTGGCGACCGCGTCGCGGTAGTCGGCCGACGTGTTCGGGTCGCCGTGACCGTCGACCATCAGGTAGGTCAGGCGCGGGACCTCCACGAGCCTGAACTCGTGCACCCGTGCGCGGTAGGAGTCGAGGGTCTTCTTGAAGTCCGTCTTCACCGCGCCTCCCGGGAGTCCGTCAGGGGAGCGCCCATCGTGCCCCCTCCGACCGGCGTGGTCGAGGCAGCCACCTGCGCGCCCGGCGCGAGGTGCGTGGCCCGGTCGTGCGTGCGGGACCAGCATGTGAGACGGGCGACAACCAACGAACCGGTGCAGGCGTCTCTACCGGTGTCAGACCGATACGGATTGATCAACGAGGGGAACGTCCATGCCTGTCGCACGGACCAGGGCCGCGCTCGCGGCCGTCATCGCACCTGCCCTGCTGCTGAGCGGCCTCGCGCCGGCTCAGGCGGCCGTCACCGTCGTTCGCGACGGTGACGACACGACCATCGACGCCGACATCCATCGGGTGCGGGTCGTCCACAACGGCGACCTCGTCGTGCGGGTCAAGCTCGATCGGCTGCGACGCACCGACCGCCCGGTCATCCAGGGCATGAACGTCTACGTCGACCTCCGGGCCCGCCATCGCGGCCCCGAGGTGATGGTCGAGGCCGGCCTGTGGCGCGGCGCCGACCATGTGGTGACGAAGGCGCACCGGTGGACCCGGCACGGCTACATCGACTGCACGAGCACGCTGAAGGTATCGGCGCGCAAGGACCTGGCCGTGCTGCGGCTCGACGGGTCGTGCCTGCCCGGTGCCCACTCGCGCGCACGGGTGGCGGTGACGACCTACGAGCGTGCCCGGTCCGACGACCGGTATGAGAGCGACTGGCTCGGCGAGCGGCACAGCTTCACGCCGTGGGTCGCCCGAGGCTGAGCCGCCCGGGATCGCCCTTTTTCGGACCTGGGCGGTCCGTCTCATGGCACGATCGCGCTATGGGACCTGGCAGCGGATCGCGGTGGGGCACGACGACGGCACTCGTGGGCGCCGCCGCGCTGGTGGCGGGCGTGCTGACGGCGACGGAGGGTGCGCACGCCACCGACCCTGCCGCGGACGCCGCCGGCTTCACCGTCCGGCCGAGCATCAACCAGGTCTACGTCCTGGACGCGACGCCGGGGGAGACCCTCGAGCTGGTCGGCGCCGGCGGTGTCGTCGAGACCGGCACCGCCGACGAGTTCGGCAGCCTCGCGTGGCGAGAGCTCGAGGCGGGCAGCTACCAGGTGCGCGGGGACGGGGAGTCCGTCGACCTCACCGTGGCCGACTTCGACGACCCGGCCCCGCCGCAGTCCTTCTACGACGAGCAGACCCTCGAGGACGGGTTCGGCTACCTCACCACCCGCGACGGCACCACGCTGTCGGTCAACGTCTCGCTGCCGGGTGGCGCCGGCCCCTTCCCGACCGTCGTGGAGTACTCCGGCTACGACCCGAGCAGGCCGGACAACTCCACCTTCGCCCAGCTCTTCAACACCCTCGGCTACGCCTACGTCGGGGTGAACATGCGCGGCACCGGCTGCTCGGGCGGCTCCTTCCTGCACTTCGAGCCGGCCCAGAGCCTGGACGGCTACGACGCGATCGAGACCGTGGCCGCGCAGCCGTGGGCCAAGGGCCACCGGGCCGGCATGGTCGGGATCTCCTACCCGGGGATCTCGCAGCTCTACGTCGCGCGCACCCAGCCGCCCCACCTCGCGGCGATCACGCCGCTGTCGGTCCTCGACGACTCCTTCCGGGGCACGCTCTACCCGGGCGGCATCCTCAACACCGGGTTCGCGGTCTCGTGGGCGGCCGAGCGGTCGGCCCAGGCGGCGCCGTACGGACAGGGCTGGGAGCGGCCGCTCGTCGACGCCGGTGACACCGAGTGCGAGCAGAACCAGGCGCTGCGGCTGCAGAACCCGGACGCGCTCCAGCTCATCGAGGACAACCCGTACTACGACCCGGCCGTGGCCGACCCGCTCAACCCGAGCCTGTTCGTCGGTGACATCGAGGTGCCGGTCTTCCTGGCCGGCGCCTGGCAGGACGAGCAGACCGGGGGACACTTCCCCGCACTCCTCGACGACTTCACATCCGCCCCGCACGTCTACGCGACGATGACCAACGGAGCCCACACCGAGTCCCTGAGCCTGGGCGTCTTCGGCCGCTACGCCGACTTCCTCGACCTGTACGTCGCACGGCGGGTGCCGACCACCGCGAAGGCGTTCGTGGCGCCGATCCTGGCCCAGTCGCTCACCGGCGTCGGCGGGCTGAGCCTGCCGCCCGGCGAGAGCTATGCGGGGATGGGATACCGCAAGGCGCTGCGGACCTTCGAGTCGCAGGACCCGGTGCAGATCCTCTTCGAGGAGGGTGCCGCCGCCGGGAAGCCGTCCGGCGCACCGCTGCCGCGGTTCACGCGCAGCTTCGAGTCCTGGCCGGTCCCGCAGGCCGAGGCGCGGGCGTGGTTCCTCGGGCCCGGCACCCGGCTCCGCAACACGCCGTCGGGGCGGACGCCGGACAGCCTCCGGATCCACCACTACACGGCCGACCCCGAGGCGCTGCCCGCCACGAACTACAGCGGCTCGAGCTCCGGGCTCTGGCGGCCGCACCCGGCCTACGACTGGCGGCAGATCCCCGAGGGCACCGGACTGGGGTGGATCGGGAAGCGGCTGAAGAAGGACGTGGTCGCGGTCGGCACCGGGTCCGTCGACCTCTGGGTGCGCTCCGACGCCGCGGACACCGATCTCGAGGTCACCCTCAGCGAGGTACGCCGCGACGGCACCGAGGTCTACGTCCAGTCCGGCTGGCTGCGCGCCAGCCATCGGGCGGTCGACCGGACCCGCACGACGCGGGTGTCCCCGGCGCACACCCACCTGGAGGCCGACGCCAGCCCGCTGCCGGCCGGGGAGTTCACCCGGCTCCGCGTCGAGCTGTTCCCGTTCGCCCAGGCCTTCCGGGCCGGCTCCCGGCTCCGGATCACCGTGGACGCACCCGGCAACGCGCGCCCGCTGTGGGAGTTCGACACCATCGCCGACGGCGAGCAGGTCGAGATCGCGACCGATCGCGTCCACCGCTCGCGCGTGGTGCTGTCGGTCGTCTCCCGGACGAAGGTGCCCGGCAAGGCGCCGGACTGCGCGTCGCTGCGCAGCCAGCCCTGCCGGACCTACCCGGGCTGAGCGGTGAGGGTCGTCAGTCGCGGAGCAGGAGCTTGACCGCGACCTCGATCTGACGGCCGGTCTCGGCCGCCGAGGTGCGACCGGTGACCCACCCGACCAGGGCGGAGAGCCAGACGTCGCCGATGACGCGGGCGATCTGGACGTCCTCCTCGGTCAGCTCGTCGTGACCCTCGGGATGCATCGCCCGGGTGAGCATCGAGGTGAGCAGCATGCCGACCTGGTGGATCTCGGCGGCCACCGACGCGTCGGCGAACATGAACGCCCGGGTCAGCGCCTCGGTCAGCTGCGGGTCGCTCTGCATCCCGCGCGTGGTGCGCTTCAGGACGGTGATCACGCGCTCGGCCGTGGTGTCGCCCTCGATCGGCTTCTCGCGCAGGGCGGTCTCCGTGCGCTCGAACTCGCGCTGCAGGGCCGAGACGAGCAGGTGGATCTTGGAGGGGAAGTAGCGGTAGAGCGTCCCCAGGGCGACGTCGGCCTGGTCGGCGACCGCGCGCATCTGGACGGCGTCGAACCCGCCCTGGGACGCGAGCTTGATGGTGGCGTCGAGGATCCGCTTGCGCCGGTCGCGCTGCGCGGCCGAGCCGAGATCCTCCACGGCCAGCGAGTTGGCGCTGCTCACACGGACCCCTTCCTCACTGCGGTCGTCGGACGCCGAAGGTCGGAGTCTAGTGATCCCCCGAGTGTCCTGTTGATATCGGCCACTAGGCTAGCAATCCGTGGTCTAAAATAGGAACACGTTCCAGTTCGTCGGTGACACGTGTCCGATGGCTCGAGGAGAAAGGGTGCGGATGCGGGTCGCGCTGCTGTCCTATCGGAGCAAGCCTCACTGCGGTGGGCAGGGGATCTACATCCGGCACCTGAGCCGGGAGCTGGTGAACCTCGGACACTCCGTCGAGGTCTTCTCCGGACAGCCCTACCCCGACCTGGACCCCGGCGTCGAGCTGACCAAGCTGCCGAGCCTGGACCTCTACCGCGAGCCGGACCCGTTCCGGGTGCCGAAGCCCCGGGAGTTCCGCGACCGCATCGACGTCGAGGAGTTCGCGACCATGTGCGTCGCCGGCTTCCCGGAGCCCAAGACGTTCAGCCTGCGCGCCGCGCGCGAGCTGCGCGGCCGGGTCGACGAGTTCGACATCGTCCACGACAACCAGGTGCTCGGCTACGGCATGCTCGAGGTCGAGAAGATGGGGCTGCCGCTGCTGACGACGCTGCACCACCCGATCAGCTACGACCGGCGCATCGACATCAAGTCGACGAAGAACCCGTGGCGCAAGCTCACCCTGACCCGCTGGTACGGCTTCGTGAAGATGCAGGCCCGGGTCGCCCGACAGGCCCGCAAGATCCTCACCCCGTCGGAGACCTCCAAGCGCGACATCGCCCGCGACTTCGGGGTCGACCCCGAACGGATGCAGGTGATCCTGCTCGGGGTCGACGACGCCTTCGTGCCGCCCGCCACGCCGCGCGTGCCCGGCCGGATCATGGCGATGGCGAGCGCCGACGCTCCGATGAAGGGCATCGCGACGCTCCTGGAGGCGTTCGCGAAGCTGCGCACCGAGCGCGACGTCGAGCTGTTCCTGGTCACCAAGCCCAAGGCCGGCGGCCGCACCGAGAAGCTGATCGACAAGCTCTCGATCCAGGACTCCGTGCACTTCGTGCACGGCGTGAGCGACGCCGAGCTGGTCGAGCTGATGGGCTCGGCGGAGCTCGCCTGCGTGCCCTCGCTCTACGAGGGGTTCTCGCTGCCGACGGCCGAGCTGATGGCGTGCGGCACCCCGCTGGTCGTCTCGGACGCGGGAGCGATCCCGGAGGTCGTCGGCCCGGACGGTCTGTGCGCCGACCTGGTCACCCCGGGCGACGTCGGGGAGCTGGAGGCCGCGATCGCGGCGATGCTCGACGACCCCGAGCGCCGTACGCGCTACGGCCTCGCCGGCCGCAAGCGCGTCGAGGAGCTGTTCAGCTGGCGCGCCGTCGCGCAGAAGGTGGCCGCGGCGTACGAAGAAGTGATCGACGACTATCGGCGCGATGTCGCGACCGGCTCGACCATCAAGGAGAAGTGAGTGCTGACCGTTGACTTCGACCGGCTCGGGCTGCAGCCCGGGGAGCGAGTGCTCGACATGGGCGCGGGCGGCGGACGGCATGCGTTCGAGATGTACCGCCGCGGCGCCGACGTGGTCGCCTTCGACATGGACGCCGACGAGCTGGCCGGTGTGCTCGAGATCTTCGGTGCGATGAAGGAGAAGGGCGAGGTCCCGGCCGGCGCCCAGGCCGACATCAAGCAGGGCGACGCGCTGCAGCTGCCGTTCGCGGACGGGGAGTTCGACCGCATCGTCGCCGCGGAGGTGCTCGAGCACATCCACGCCGACGTGGACGCGATCACGGAGCTGGTCCGGGTCCTGCGCCCCGGGGGCACCCTGGCGATCTCGGTCCCGCGGTGGCTGCCGGAGGTGATCAACTGGAAGCTGTCGGACGACTACCACAACGCCCAGGGTGGGCACATCCGCATCTACACCGACCACGAGCTGATCGACAAGGTCACCAAGGCCGGGCGGTTCAACGACGGCACGCCGGGCGACGCGATGGTCTTCGAGGGCAAGGACTACGCCCACGGGCTGCACGCGCCGTACTGGTGGATCAAGTGCGCGGTCGGCGTGGAGAACGACGACAACTTCTTCGCCCGCAGCTATCACAAGCTCCTGGTCTGGGAGATCATGAAGCAGCCCAAGACGCTCCAGTACGCCGGCAAGGTGCTCGACCCGTTGATCGGCAAGAGCATGGTGCTCTACTTCCGCAAGCCGGACGACGCATGAGCGACCCGCTCGCCCAGCTGCCGTGGGTCGAGGGCATCCTCTCCGCCGAGCAGGTCGCAGCGACGGCCGCATCGATCGTCGCGATGCAGGAGCCGTGCGGAGCCGTGCCGTGGAGCGTCGGCGAGCACGTCGACATGTGGAACCACGTCGAGGCGGCGATGGCGATGCTCGTCGGTGGCGAGGTCGAGGCCGCCGAGCGGGCCTACGCCTGGATGCCGGGTCTGCAACGTGCGGACGGCTCGTTCCCGATGAAGATCGTCGACGGGGTCCCCGAGGACGAGCGCGGCGACGTGAACATGACCGCCTACCTCGCCGTCGGGGTCTGGCACCACTGGCTGGTGCGCCGCGACATCTCCTTCGTGCACCGCTACTGGCCGGTCGTGCGTGCCGCGCTCGACTGGGTGGTCTCGCTGCAGACGTCGTGGGGAGGCATCCGCTGGACACCGGTGGACGACTTCTGCCTGCTGACCGGCAGCTCCAGCATCTACCAGTCGCTGCGCGCCGGGGTCGCGCTCGCCGACCTGCTCGACGACCCGCAGCCGGAGTGGGAGCTGGTCGGTGGCCGGCTCGGTCACGCCGTGCGCGAGCACCGCGACCTGTTCGAGGACAAGTCGGCGCACTCGATGGACTGGTACTACCCGGTGCTCGGCGGCGCGGTCCGTGGGCGAGCCGCCTTCGAGCTGCTCGAGACCCGGTGGGACGACTTCGTGGTGCCGGGCCTCGGCA
>JBAWHI010000011.1:0-5758 GCA_049593675.1 Nocardioides sp. | reverse complement strand
CGCTCGGAGCAGGACCTGCTCGACATCCGCAACTTCGGTGCGAAGTCGATCGACGAGGTCAAGGCCAAGCTGGTCGAGATGGGCCTGTCCCTCAAGGACAGCGCACCCGGCTTCGACCCGCACGCCGCGCTCGCGGCGTACGGCGATGACGACGACGACGCTTTCGTCGAGGACGAGCAGTACTGAGCGCAGTCGCGCTCGGTCGCTGAGCGACCCGAGATCAACCACCTCTACTCCGGTACCTGATACGGCCGGGGAGAATCGAGAGAAGCAATGCCCAAGCCCACCAAGGGTCCCCGCCTCGGCGGTAGCCCGTCCCACCAGCGCCTGATCCTCGCGAACCTGGCCACCCAGCTGTTCGAGCACGGCCGGATCACCACCACGGAGGCCAAGGCGCGCGCGCTGCGGCCGCACGCGGAGAAGCTGATCACCAAGGCGAAGCGCGGCGACCTGCACAACCGGCGCGAGGTCCTCAAGACCATCCGCGACAAGTCGGTCGTGCACGTCCTCTTCACGGAGATCGCGCCCACCTTCGCGGAGCGTCCGGGTGGCTACACCCGGATCACCAAGCTCGGCCCCCGCAAGGGCGACAACGCCCCCATGGCGGTCATCGAGCTGGTGACCGAGGCCTACCAGCCTTCGGCCCCCAAGGCGAAGAAGAAGGCCGAGCCGGCTCCGGTCCAGGAGAGCGCTGCGGAGGAGACCGCCGTCGAGGAGGCTCCGACCGAGCTGGGCGACGAGGCGTCGCCCGAGCAGAGCGTGGTCGCCGAGGAGGAGCCCGTCGCCGACGAGGCCCCCGCCGCGGAGAGCACCGAGGACGACGACAAGGCCTGAGCGCCTGATGTGATGACCCGCACCCTCCGGGGTGCGGGTCATCCCCAATTTTGGGGAAGTCCGGCGTCGGTGGCGTTGCTAGCGTCCCGGTCTCGTGACTGTCTCTCGCTTCGCCCTGCCCGTGCTCGTCCTCAGTCTGGCCATGGCCGCTCCGGCGGCCTCCGCCGCGGCACCGCCCACGGAGGCTCCCCGGCGTGCCTGTGCGGACGCCTCTGCGCCGTTCGCCGTCGGGACCGTCTCCGTCACCGTCCGCTCCCGCGGCAGCCGGCTGCCGACCACGGTCGCCTACCCCGCCACGCGGGCGGGGAAGGGCACGCCGCCGGTCTGTCGGAAGTCGCGTCTCGTCGTGGCCGGGCACGGATCCCAGGGCGACGGCGCCTCCGCGGCGCGGCTGCACAGCTACCTGGTCAAGCGGGGGTACGTCGTGGCGGCGCCGACCATGGCGGGCGGCTACGACTTCAACGGCTACGCCAAGGACGTCCGGCGCACGATCACGAAGGTGCGGCGCGGGAGCCGGTCCGACACCGGAGCCCTGTCGGGCCTGGTGCGGCGTGGCGTCAAGGTCGGCTACATCGGCACCTCGATGGGCGCCATCCTCGGGATCACGCTGGCCGACCGCGGCCAGCGCGACCGACGCATCGGCGCCATCGTCGCCAAGGCCGGGGCCACGATGGGCAGGTCCATCGACGCCGCCGGCGGGCCGCCGGTGCTGATGCTGAACGGCGACGCCGACACGACCATCCGCTACGACGGCGCGGTCGACACCTACGCCGCACTCGCCAAGCCCAAGGGGCTGATCACCCTCGCCGGGGTCGGCCACGACCTGAACACCGGCGGCGACCCGATCCTGAAGACCGCTTCAAGCAGCTTCCTCAACCACTACCTGCGCAACCGCAAGAATGCGTTGAAGCGGATCAAGCGGGCTGCGGCCGCCTCGGACATCGCGTCCCTGCGCAAGGCCTGGTGAGTCCGTTCCGGCAGCTCAGATGCCGGCGCCGGGCGCGACGTACCGCACGGCTCACCAGCCTCGCTCGACGAGCGTGAGCGCCTCGGGAAGGGTGAGACCCTGACGGCGGGCGACGGCGACGTAGGCCGCGGCCGCGTCCCGGGCGGCAGCGGTCGGCTCCGGGGCCGCGATGAACGTGCCGCGCCGGCCCTCCGTCGTGATCACGCCGTCGGTCTCGAGGGCCCGGTAGGCCTTGGCGACCGTGTTCACGGCCAGGGACAGCTCGGTCGCGAGGGCCCGGACCGTCGGGAGCCGGGTGCCGGCCGGGAGGTCGCCGGAGCTCGCCCGGGACGCGATCTGGGCCCGGATCTGCTCGAAGGGCGCGACGTCCGAGCCCGGGTCGAGGGGAAGCACCACCATGCTCAGCATGGTAGAGACTTCCCATGGAGACCGTGCTGGTCGTGGGGGAGTCCCTCATCGACGTCGTCCACCCGCCCGACGGTGCGACGGTGGAGTACCCCGGCGGAAGCGCGGCCAACGTCGCGGTCGCGCTGAGCCGGCTCGGACGAGCGGTCCGGTTCGCGACGGCCTGGGCCGACGACGAGCGCGGAGCTGCGCTGGCCGAGCACCTGAGCGCCGCCGGGGTCCAGCTGGCCGTGGACCCCCACGTGCTGACGCGCACGGCGACCGCGGCGGCCACGATCGGGAGCGACGGGGCGGCGTCCTATGTGTTCGACCTCGACTGGCGGCTCGCTCAGGTCGATGCCGGCGACCCCGTCGTGGTCCATGTCTGCTCGATCGGTGCGGTGCTCGAGCCCGGGGCGGGTCAGGTCCTCGACCTGCTGGCCGGCCTGCGCGGCAGCGCGACGATCAGCTACGACATCAACGCCCGGCCCGCGATCACCGGCGCCGACGCCGACCTGCTCGCCCGCGTCGAGCGCATGGTGGCAGCAGCCGATCTGGTCAAGGCGTCCGACGAGGACCTCGCGGTCCTCTATCCGGACCTCGAGATCGACGCCGCGGCCGCCCACCTGCTAGGCCTCGGGCCCCGAGCCGTGGTGGTGACCCGCGGCGGCGAGGGTGCCACCTGGTGGGGCGCCGGCCCGGCCGTCGAGGTCGCCTCGCTGCCGGTCGAGGTCGCCGACACGATCGGGGCGGGGGACACCTTCGGGGCGGCCGTCATCGACGCGCTGTGGGATCGGCGGCTCGAGAACCTCACGACGACCGACATCGAGGGGATCCTCGCGCACGCCGTGCGCGCGGCGGCCGTGACCGTGTCCAGGCCCGGCGCGGACCCGCCGTATCGCCGCGAGCTCTGAGCCCGGCGCCGCTCGGCTGGGTGCCGGGCGCCGTCAGTCAATAGGGTGTGGGCCGTGCGCATCCGTCTCGACCTCGCCTACGACGGCGCCGGCTTCCACGGCTGGGCCGCCCAGCCGGGGCTGCGCACCGTCCAGGGCGAGCTGAGCGCCGCACTGGCCACCGTCCTGCGGGTCCCTGCGGTCGACGTGGTCTGCGCGGGACGCACCGACGCGGGTGTCCACGCCCGCGGGCAGGTCGTCCACCTCGACGTCGCCGAGCCGCCCGCGCCGGAGGTGCTGGTGCGCCGGGTCAACGGCGTCCTCGGTGCGGACGTCCGGGTCCGGCGGGCGCGCGAGGTGCCGGACGCCTTCGACGCGCGCTTCGGTGCGCTGTGGCGTCGCTACGCCTATCGGATCGTGGATCGGGCCGAGACGGTCGACCCCCTGACCCGCTCGCACGTGCTCGCGTGGTCGCGACCGCTCGACGTCGCTGCCATGAACGCGGCGTCGGTCCTGCTCGTCGGTCGGCACGACTTCGCATCGTTCTGCAAGCAGCGTGAGGGGGCCACCACCATCCGCACCCTCGAGGAGCTCTCCTGGGACCGGGACCCGTCCGGCGTCCTGGTGGGGACGGTCCGCGCCGACGCGTTCTGCCACAGCATGGTGCGCTCGCTGGTCGGATGCCTCATCGCGATCGGGGAGGGGCGCCGGCCCGTCGACTGGGCCGACGAGATCCTCCTGGCGGCGACGCGCGACCCGGCGGTCGTCGTGGTGCATGCGCACGGGCTGACGCTGGAGGAGGTCGCGTACCCGCCGGACGGCGAGCTCGAGGCACGCGCGACGCAGACCCGGGCGAAGCGGGTGGCCGATGTCTGAGTCCGACGGCGAGCACTACTTCAGCGCCGACCCGACGGTCGCCTTCAAGCGCGTTCCGGTGGTCGCGGACGTCTGGGGGCACCGGCTCGAGCTCACCAGCGGCTCCGGCGTCTTCGCCCAGGGACGCGTCGACATCGGCACGTCGGTGCTGTTCCGCGAGACCGATCCTCCGGCGCCCGCACGGGTGCTCGACCTCGGGTGCGGCTACGGCGTGATCGGGCTCGCCGTGGCGGCCGCCGTCTCGGCGGCAACGGTCACGGCCGTGGACGTCAACGAGCGCGCGGTGCTCCTCGCCAACGAGAACGCCGCCCGCCTCGGTGTGACCGACCGCTACGTCGCGACCACCCCGGCCGGGATCGCCGACGACGCGACGTACGACGAGATCTGGTCGAACCCGCCGATCCGCATCGGGAAGGCCGCCCTGCACGACCTGCTGCTCACCTGGCTGCCCCGGCTCGCGCCCGGGGGGCGTGCCGTGATGGTCGTCGGGAAGAACCTGGGTGCGGACTCGCTGCAGCGCTGGCTGACCGACCAGGGCTGGCCGACCGAGCGGCTCGCGAGCGCCAAGGGGTTCCGGGTGCTCGCAAGCCGTCGGGCGAGCTGATCGGCGTCACCTAGCATCGACGGATGCCTCCACGTTCGCCGCTGCCGACGCGGCACGGTCTCAGCGCCGCGTGGGTGCGGACGCCGGACGACGACCGCTCGCGGCCCCACCCCTGGTCGACGATGGGGGACTGGCTGCGCGACCGGCTCGATCACCGCGTCGACGTGCCGCGGCTGCTCGCCGAGGAGCGGTTCGTCCTCGATGACCTGCGCCCCGTCCGCGATCAGGATCCCTACGCGCCGCATACGTTCGTCTGGTTCCACCGGGACCTGCGCGACGAGCCCGAGGTCCCAGGAGAGCTGCGCGTGCTGCACCGCGACGACCGGCTCGTCGTCGTCGACAAGCCGCCGTTCCTCTCGACCATCCCGCGTGGCCAGCACGTCCGCCAGAGCGTCGTCGTGCGGTTGCGCGACCAGCTCGGACTCCCCGAGCTGACGCCGTTGCACCGGCTGGACCGGGTGACGTCGGGCGTGCTCGTCCTCGCGACCGAGCGGCAGTGGCGTGCGCCGTACCAGGTGCTCTTCGAGCGCGGCGAGGTCCGCAAGACCTATCGGGCGCTGGCGCCGTACCGCCGGGCGCTGGAGTCGCGGGTCGTCGTTCGCAACCACATCCGCAAGACGCCGGGGGAGTGGCGAGCCGAGGTGGTCGCCGGCGCCCCGGTCAACGCCGAGACCGAGATCGAGATCGAGTCGCGCGACGGGGACCTGGCGGTCTACCGGCTCGCTCCACGCACCGGGCGGACCCACCAGCTGCGGCTGCACCTGCTCGGTCTCGACGCTCCGATCGTGGACGATCCGCTCTACCCGGTCGTCCGTGAGGTGTCGATCGACGACTTCACCCGGCCCCTGCAGCTGCTCGCGAGCGAGATCGAGCTCGTGGACCCGGTGGACGCGACGCTCCGGCGGTTCACGAGCGACCGCCGGCTGCCGCTCGGCCCGTCCGGGGCGCACGGCGGCGCCTGACTGGCTCGCCATCGCCGCCAGTCGTCACAGCCCGACCGTCGACGTCGGGGTGTCTGCAGCGGGCATGGTGGTGGCCCCGTCGGCCGTGGCCGGCGGGGTGGGGTCAGTGGTGATGTCGGTGGTGGGTGAAGCCGGTGGGGCTGGTCCACTCGATGGTGTGTTGGTCGAGGGGTTGGTAGTGCCAGCCGCCGGTGGTCTTGAGTCGGTGGTGTCGTCGGCACAGGGGGTAGAGGTTCGA
>JBAWHI010000010.1:0-2631 GCA_049593675.1 Nocardioides sp. | reverse complement strand
GGCAGCGGCTGCGCGCCGCGGTCCGCGCCCTGCCCCGGGCGCCGGAGCGGCCCTCCGGCTACGACCGGGACCTGTTCCGGCACTGGGTCGACGCCGACGGGGACTGCCAGGACACCCGCGAGGAGGTGCTCGTCGCGGAGTCGAGGATCCCGCTGTCGGGCTGCACGATCACCGAGGGCGACTGGCTCTCGCCGTACGACCGGGAGACCTGGACGCAGGGCTCCGACGTCGACATCGACCACCTCGTGCCGCTGAAGGAGGCCTGGGACTCCGGCGCCCGGCGGTGGGGCGATCGGCGGCGCGAGCGGTTCGCCAACGACCTGGGAGATCCGCGCAGCCTGGTCGCCGTGACCGACAACGTCAACCAGTCCAAGGGCGAGCGCGACGTGGCCGAGTGGCTCCCGGAGTTCGGCGTCTGCCGCTACGTCCGCCAATGGGTCGCGGTGAAGCATCGCTGGGACCTCACGGTCGACCGGGCCGAACGGCGCGCGCTGCGCCAGCGAGCCAGGGCCTGTCCGAACCGGCGCCTCGCGTGGGTGGATGCGCGCACGGCGGCACGGTAGGAATGGCCCCGTGACCGTCGCCGACGACCCCGACCTGCCCGGTCGGCTCCTTGCCCTGATCCCTGACGGGCTCTGGCTCTTCGACGACGCGGGCACGACGCTGTGGGCGAACGACCGGATGGCTGAGCTGCTCGGCCGCACGCCCGAGGAGATGGTCGGGCTGTCGGCGTTCGAGACGCTCGACCAGCGGGGTCGCGACGACCTCCGGGCCGACCTCGTCGACCGGGCCGCCTCGGGGAAGCCGCGCGACAACCTGGACGCCTACTTCGTCCGTCCCGACGGCACCGCGCTCTGGGGGCTGGTCAGCTACACCCCCGTGGTCGAGGACGGCCACCGCCTGGGCTGGCTGCACCGCGTCACGCCGTACACCGAGCGCAAGGAGCTCCTCGACACCCTCGCGGCGCGCGAGCAGCAGCTCGCCACCGCCCAGCGAATCGCCCACCTCGGCAGCTGGTCGTGGGACATCGAGGCCGACCTGGTCGTGTGGTCCGACGAGCTGTGCCGGATCTACGGCGTCGCTCCCGGGACCACCAGCACCTACGCCGACTACGTGCAGCGGCTCCACCCCGACGACCGGCCCCAGTCGAACCGGACCATCCAGGACGCCGCCGACATCAGCGACGAGTACGCCTTCGACCACCGGATCATCCGGGCGGGCGAGATCCGCTGGGTCCGCGGCCGGGGGGTCATCGAGCGCCACCCGGACGGCACGGCCTTCCGGATGAGCGGCACCGCGCAGGACATCACCGAGCTCCGGCTGGCCGACGACCAGGCGCGGGAGGCCACCCGCCGGCTCTCGCTCCTCCAGCAGATGGCGACGGCGGCCAACCGGGCCGCCACCCTCCGGGAGGCCCTGCAGATGGCAGCCGCAGGCGTGCCCGAGCACACGACCTGGGCGACGATCTGCGCCTACCTGTACGACGAGCAGCTCGATGCCGAGGTGCTCGACCTGCGCTCGGACGCGCTGACGGTGGCCGCGGACGTGCACCTGGCAGAGGAGGCGCGCGCCTCGGGGCAGACCACCGTGGGCACCCCCTCGGAGCGGGCCGAGACGCACAGTCTGGTCGCCATGCCCGTGACGGTCGAGGGCGAGGTGGTGTGCGTGGTCGAGCTGATCGCCGACGAGCTGCCCCCGGACGAGGACTCCCACCAGCTCCTGACCCAGATCGCGCACCAGCTCGGCGTCGTCGCCGAGCGGGAGCGCAGCGCCGCAGCGCTCGCCGCGGCGCGGGACGAGGCGATGGAGGCCTCGCGGCTCAAGTCGGAGTTCGTGGCGACGATGAGCCACGAGATCCGCACCCCGATGAACGGGGTGATCGGCCTCACCGACCTGCTGCTGCGCACCCAGCTCGACGAGCGCCAGCGCACCCTGGCCGAGAACCTCCAGGGGGCGGGACTCACCCTCCTCGGGATCATCAACGACATCCTCGACCTGTCCAAGATCGAGGCCGGCAAGCTCGAGCTCGAGGCCGTCGACTTCGACGTCCGCGAGGTCCTCGACCAGGTGGTCTCGGTGCTGCGGGGGCCGGCGACCGAGAGAGGCATCGACCTGGTCGCGAGCTGCGCTCCCGACGTGCCCCGGCAGGTGCACGGCGACCCGTTCCGGTTCGGGCAGATCGTCACGAACCTGGGATCCAACGGGGTGAAGTTCACCGACACGGGCGGGGTCGAGATCGCGGCCCGTGTCGAGGCCCTCGCGCAGAACGCCGTCGTCCTGCGCGTCGACGTCACCGACACCGGCAGCGGGATCGCCCCCGAGGAGCAGCAGCGGCTGTTCACGGCCTTCACCCAGGGCGCCCCGTCCACGACCCGCCGGCACGGTGGGACGGGGCTCGGCCTGGCGATCTCCCGCCAGCTCGTGGAGGCCCTCGACGGTGAGATCTGGGTGACCAGCGAGGTCGGCCGGGGCAGCACGTTCTCGTTCACCGCGCGGCTTCAGGCCGCCGACGAGCGCGCCGTCCCCGCGCCCGTCGGGAGCCGGGAGCTGCGGGGTCGGCGGGTGCTGGTGGTCGACGACAACAGCACCAACCGGATCATCCTCGGCGAGCAGCTGGAGTCCTGGGAGATG
>JBAWHI010000009.1:0-5437 GCA_049593675.1 Nocardioides sp. | reverse complement strand
TCGCGCGCGTGTCCCCTGGCAGGACCGGCTCGCCGACTACCCGCCGTGCCCCTGCTGCGGGGTGACCGAGCTGCGCCCCGACGTGGTCTGGTTCGGCGAGGTGCCCTACCAGATGGAACGGATCGAGCACGCCCTCTCCGCGACCGACCTGTTCGTCTCGATCGGCACCTCCGGCGCGGTCTACCCCGCGGCCGGGTTCGTCCAGTACGCGGCCCGCGGTGGCGCTCGCACCCTCGAGCTCAACCTCGTGCCCGGCGTGGGCTCCCACATCTTCGACGAGGCCCGGCACGGTCCGGCGTCGGTGCTGGTCGCCGCGTGGGTCGAGGAGCTGTTGGCGTAGCCCGGGCGGCGCCTACGAGGCGGGAGCGGGCACGGCGGCCAGCCGCTCGCGCACGAGCGCTTCGAGACGCGGCCAGTCCGCGGCGAGCCCGATCCGCGGCGCGAAGTGTCGCAGGGAATCGATGAACATCTCGCCGGAGGCGATGACCCGTGGGTCGAGGTGTCCGAACACCTCGAGAGCCACCACGCCGTAGAGCTGGGTCCAGCCCTGCATGAACACCCAGAGCAGCCCGTGGTCGGCCGGGTCGATGCCGTCGACCTCGGCGGGGATCATCGGGTCGACGACCGATTCGCGGATCGCCGGCGGCAGCTCGTCGAGCCGGGGGATCGGGTGGTGGTTGTGCTCCCAGAGCGTGCGCATCAGCCCGGTGTAGAGGTGGCCCGACGACGCGAGCGTGAGCTGCTCTCGACGCAGGCAGTTGGAGTCGGCGACCGGGTTGGCGAACACCAGCCCGAACTCGCGGGGGCTGGCGAGCGCCCAGCAGCGGAACTCGGTCGAGGCCGCGATCAGTCGGCCGCCGGGGTCGTCCTCGGGCATCCGGTCGGCCGCGGCGCGGAAGGTCACGGTGGCGGCCTTGTCGATCTCGAAGGCGACCAGGTCGACCAGCTCCTGGTAGCTGGCGACGTAGCGGTAGAGCGCCGGCGCCGTGATGCCCATCCGCCCGGCGACCGCACGGAGCGAGAGATCGGCGCCGTCGGCGAGCAGCGCCCGCGATGCGCTGACGATCTCGTCGAAGGTCGACTCGCGCTGCCGCTCGCGTCGCGTCGGCTCCCGCAGCGTCCCCATGTGTGCTCCCGTCTGGCCCGCCCCTGACTCGGCAGATCTTCGCACCCAACCGTTGACGCGATCAGTTTACACCGTTTACGGTTAACGGCGTTCACCAAAATGATGGGTGTTCACGAACGAGCTGAGGAGTCGGACGATGATCGAGAGATGGGGCGCCTTCGTCGCCCGCCGGGCCAGGCTGGTCCTGCTGACCGGGATTGCCGTGGTGCTGGCCGCCGCGGCCTACGGGGTCGGCGTCTTCGACTCCCTGTCCGAGGGCGGCTTCGACGACCCGGGTTCGGAGGCCTACCGGGAGCTGGCGGCCGAGCGCGAGGCCTTCGGCAACCAGTCGATCGACGTGGTCGCGATCTACTCCAGCGACCGCCTGTCCGCCGACGACCCGCAGTTCCGCGGCGCCGTCGAGGACGTCGTCGAGGGCCTCCCGCCCGGTGCCACCGCGACCGTGCTGCCCTACTACGACAGTCCCGGCCAGGACCTGGTCTCCGAGGACGGCCGCGCCGCGCAGGTGCTGATCTCCCTCGCCGGCGACAGTCAGGACGAGTACCTCGAGCACTTCGCCGAGATCGAGCCGGAGCTGGCCGCCGAGGGCCTCACCACCGACCTCGCCGGATCCTTCGCGGTGTACGCCGACGTCAACTCGATCACGTCCGAGGACCTCGCCCGCGCGGAGCTGATCTCCCTGCCGATCGTGGTGATCCTGGCGCTGCTGATCTTCGGTGGCGTGGTCGCCGCCCTGATGCCCGCGATGGTCGGCGTGGTCGCGATGCTCGGAGCGCTCGCCGTGATCCGCGTGCTCTCCGAGCTCACCGAGGTGTCGATCTTCGCGGTCAACGTGATCTCGCTGCTGGGCATCGGTCTGGCCATCGACTACGCCCTGTTCGTCATCAGCCGCTTCCGCGAGGAGATCGCCCAGCTGCCGCTGGATCGACCTGACGCCGCGGCAGTGGCGATCCGGCGGACGATGGCGACCGCGGGTCGGACCGTGCTGTTCTCCGGTCTCACCGTGGCCGCCGCGCTCGCCAGCCTGCTCATCTTCCCGCAGTCGTTCCTCAAGAGCATGGGGTACGGCGGGATCGCGGCCGTCCTGGTCGCCATGCTCGCGGCGCTCACGATCCTCCCGGCCACCCTGAGGCTGCTCGGTCGACGCGTCGATGCGGGACGGCTGCCGTGGCGCCGCAACCGGCCGGTCGTCAGCCTGGACGCCGATGGAGCCTGGGCGCGGATCGCCCGGGCGGTGATGCGCCGCCCGGTCGCAGTCGTGACCGTCACCGTCCTCGCGCTGCTGGTGATCGCCTCGCCGTTCCTCGGTGCCCGGTGGGGCAGCGTCGACCACCGAGTGCTGCCCGAGGACGCGCCCGCCCACCAGGCGCAGCAGCTGCTGAGCGACGAGTTCGGCGCCGAGACCTCCACCGCCAACCTGCTGCTGCAGGGCGCCGGGCCGGAGGAGGTCGCGAGCTACACGCGGGAGGTGCGGCAGGTCGGTGGCGTCGTCGACGTCGTCCCCGTCGCCCAGGAGGGTGACACCACCCTGCTGCGAGCGGTGTGGTCCGGCAACAGCCAGACCGAGGAGTCCCAGGCGTTGGTGCGGGAGCTGCGCGACGTCGAGCCTGAGGCCGGCACAGCCCTGGTCGGTGGGCTCACCGCCGACACCGTCGACCTGCTGGGGTCGGTGAGCGGCCAGCTGCCGTGGATGGGGTTGATCGTGGTCGTGGTGATGCTGGCCCTGCTGTTCGTCGCGTTCGGCTCCGTCGTCCTGCCGATCAAGGCCGTGGTGATGAACCTGATCTCGATCACCGCGTCGTTCGGCGTGGTGACCTGGATCTTCTCGGACGGCAACCTCGCCGAGCAGCTGGGCTTCATCTCCCAGGGATACCTCGACGCGACGATGCCGATCTTGATGTTCGCGATCCTCTTCGGCCTGTCGATGGACTACGAGGTCTTCCTGCTCTCCCGGATCCGCGAGCAGTACGACGCCCTCGGCTCGACCTCGATGACGCCGCGCGAGCGCAATGACGCGGCCGTGGTCAGCGGGGTGCAGAAGACCGGGCGGATCATCACCAGTGCGGCTCTGCTGCTGGCCGTGGTGATCGGGGCGTTCGGCCTCTCCGGCATCGTCTTCATGAAGATGCTCGGCATTGGCATGCTGGTCGCGCTGCTGATCGACGCGACCGTCGTCCGGGCGATCCTGGTGCCGGCGACGATGAAGCTGCTCGGCGAGTGGAACTGGTGGGCGCCGGCGCCGATGCGCCGCTGGTGGGAGCGCCACGGCTTCCGCGAGAGCGGCGAGGTGCGGGCGCCGGAGCCGATCTCGGAGCCGGTGTCGGAGCCGACGCCGGTCGGCTGACGGCGTGCCTGCGGGACGCAGATCGACGACGGCTGGGCGGGTCAGGCCGGCCGCCCGGCCGTCGTCGTCACGGTGGTGGATCCGAGCTCAGGCTCTTCCCTGTGACGGGGGTCACACCCTAACCTCGGTCGGGTCCAGCAGTTCTCGGGGGCTGACAAGGAGAGACCGCATGTCCAAGAGATTCACGACCGCGGCAGCGGCGGCGCTCACGGTGGCGTTGGTCGGAGCTTCGGCGACGGTGCCCTCGCACGCCGACCCGAACAACAACACGGTCCGCAAGCTCACCCAGGCGGTGACCGCCGACGGGGTGCTCGAGCACCTGGCGGCCTTCCAGGGGATCGCGGACGACGACGGCGACCGCGCGGCGGGCCGCCCCGGCTACGACGCATCGGTCGACTACGTGGTCGAGCAGCTCGAGGCCGCCGGCTACGACCCGACGATCCAGGAGTTCCCCTTCACCTACGCCGAGGAGAGCTCCGAGCTCGAGCGACTCTCCCCCTCGCCACGGGTCTTCGTCGAGGGCGTGGAGTTCCTGCGCAACACCTTCGACTCAGGCACTCCCCAGGGTGAGGCCACCGGGCCCATGAGCATCGTCGACCCGGGCAGCGCCACCAGTGGCTGCGAGGCGGCCGACTTCGCGGGCTTCGCTCCGGGGGACATCGCGCTGATCCAGCGCGGTGGGTGTGCCTTCGCGCTCAAGGCCCTCAACGCCGAGGCAGCGGGCGCTGCCGGCGCGATCATCTGGAACAACCAGGCCGGGCTGGTCAACATGATCGGCGATGCGACCGGACTGACCATTCCCGTCGTCTTCGCCAGTGAGGTCGCCGGCCTGGACCTGACCACCACGCCCGGGGCGATCGTGCGGGTGCTCGTCGACTTCGCGGCCGAGGAGCGCACCACCTACAACGTTCTCGCCCAGACCAGCCGCGGTCGTGACGACAACGTCGTGATGGCCGGCGCCCACCTCGACAGCGTCCAGGACGGCGCCGGCATCAACGACAACGGATCCGGCAGCGCGGCGCTGCTGGAGACAGCCATCCAGATGGCGAAGGTCAAGCCCAAGAACGCCGTGCGCTTCGCCTGGTGGGGCGCGGAGGAGGAGGGGCTCCTGGGGTCGACCTACTACGTCGAGCAGCTCAGCGAGGAGCAGGCCGAGGACATCGCGCTCTACCTGAACTTCGACATGGTCGCCTCGCCCAACTACATGTTCGGCATCTACGACGGGGACAACTCCGGCGGCACCGCTGCGCCGGGCTTCATCCCCCCGGGCTCGGCCGAGATCGAGGACGTCTTCGAGCAGTTCTATGCAAGCCGGGGCGAGCCCTCTCAGGACAGCGAGTTCTCCGGTCGCTCCGACTACGGACCGTTCATCGCCGTCGGGATCCCGGCCGGTGGTCTGTTCACGGGGGCCGAGGTGGCGAAGACGGCGGCCGAGGCGGCGCTGTACGGCGGGGTGGCAGGGGCGTCCTACGACCCGTGCTACCACCAGGCGTGCGACAACCTGACGGGCGCCGGCCAGGACGTCGCGCTCTACGACCAGCTGCGTGAGGACTACACCTTGGTCGGCAACGTCAACCGGCACGCGCTCGACGTGAACTCCGACGCCATCGCGACGGCGGTGCTCACCTTCGCCTACGACACCTCGACGGTGAACGGCGAGCCGGGTCACCCGGGAAGGGGCCAGCTCAAGGACGGCAGGGCACAGCAGATGCTGCTGCAGGCGCAGAGCAGGTCTGCGCGCTAGCGGGCGGTCGTCCGGCAGGGGCGGGTCGCGCCGGCGACCCGCCCAGCCGCGAGCCTGGTCTGATCCGGACTGTCAGGGGCGCGGGCGTGAGTGGGGGCGGTAGCGTGCGGCTACCGGTCAGGCTGGCTGACCCCGAACCCTCAGGAGAAGCACGTGGCACGCATCGGACTGACAGTGGCCGTGCTCGGCGTCGCAGGTGCGCTCGCCGGCTGCGGAGCGGACT
>JBAWHI010000008.1:0-8911 GCA_049593675.1 Nocardioides sp. | reverse complement strand
ACGCCGACGCCGACGCCGACGCCGACCGAGGCTGTCCGGCCGGAGGCCGCCGCGGAGCCGACCCCGGAGCCGACCCGGGAGCCCACGCCGGACCCCGCGCCGGTGACGGACCCTCGGCCCACCGCTGCGCCGGCTGCTCAGCCGACCGCTCAGCCGGCCGCCGAGGCCGCCCGCGCGGTCGAGGACACGGCCGCCGAGGTGATCGCCCGGATGCGCGCCGCCGAGGCGGCGACCATGCGCCATCTCGACGCGATGGAGACCGAGGCGACCCGTCGCTACGAGCTGGTCACCGCGCAGTCCGAGCTCGACGCCGAGCTGATCCGGCTGCAGTCGCGCCGCGAGGCGCACGCGATCATCAGCGCCGCGCGTCTGCGCGCCGGCGAGATCGACGACATCGGCGAGGACCCTGATGACCAGGGTCACCGCCTGTCGGTCTACAGCGACGCGATCTCGCGCGTCGCCGATGCGACCGACTCTGCCCTGACCCGCGGACGCCGGACCGGGCTGTGAGCACCATGACCACGCTGAACAGGAACCCCATGCGCCGCCGTACCCATGTCGCCACCGCCCTGATCGCGGTCTCCGCCGTGCTGCTCGCCGGCTGCGGAGGGAGCGACGACCAGGACGGCGAGTCCCGATCGGACTCGGTCGTCGTGACCGTCGACGCCGAGGACGGCGCAGGTGGCGCCGTGGTGCCCGAGCGCCGGTTCTTCAACGACGCATCCCCCTGGAACAAGCGGATCGACACGGCCCGCGCGGACCCGAAGTCGGACCGGATGATCGCGCTGGCCCAGGAGCGGGTCGGCGTCCTCGAACGCGACGGCGGCCTCACCCAGACCCGCAGCCTGGTCGACGACGGCGTCTACATCAACACGACCCGCTGGACGGTGCCCGTCGTCGCCGGCGGTCGACCGACGTCGCTGGTCTGCCGACAGCTGGTCTGTGGCGACGGCGCCGACACGACCACGCTCAACATCCCGGACGACGTCGACCCGGACCCGCGCTACGACGGTTGGTACACGGTCTTCGACGTCTCCGCATCGGTCGCCTACGACGTATGGCGCGCCCGCCGCGAGAGCGACGACACGATCACCTACAACTACATGCGCAAGTGGGACCTCAACGGGCCCGGCTTCAGCCCGCCCTGGACCGAGGGCGCCCGCGGCTCCGGACTGCCGCTGTTCGCCGGCCTGATCCGGCCCGGCGAGCTCGAGTCGGGTGAGATCTCGCACGCACTGGCGATCAGCGTGCCCGGGCCGGCCTCCAACGTGTTCGTCCAGCCCGCATCGTCGACCGACGGCAACGGCCGCCCCGCCTCGATCCCGGAGGGTGCCCGGATCCGGCTCAAGCGCGACGTCGTGCTCCCACAGCCGGTCGACCCGGTCACCGGCAAGAAGATCAAGCTCACCAAGCAGCAGCGACGGCTGGCCGACGCCATCGTCGCCTGCCTGCGCACCTACGGGGCGATCGTGGTCGATCGCTCCGCCGTGCCGACGCTGTACGCCCAGCGCGACGTGACCAGCAACCTGATCAAGGGCAACGAGCTCCAGGGGCTGACGCTCAACGACTTCGAGGTCCTGCCGCTCGGCCAGACCTTCCACTACCCGCCCGAGGAGGGCGAGGTAGCCCAGCTGGACGAGGACGGCACCCTCTCCCCGTCCCCGAGCGGATCCCCGAGCGAGTCCCCGACCGGATCGCCCACCGGATCCCCCAGTGGATCTCCGAGCGGCTCGGCCGATGTGGGGGGCCAGGGATGAGCCGTCGTCGTAGCACCCGTACGTTCGCCGGCCTAGCCGCGGCAGCGGTGTCGTTGTCACTGCTCGCTGCCTGCTCGGACCCGTCGCAGGAGGCCACCGACCAGGTCAGCCAGGTCCAGGCCGCCGACTTCCGCGCCGAGCAGGAGCGGCTCCGCGACATCGACAAGGCCTACGCGGCCCTGCCCAGCCGACCCTCGGGCATCGTCGACATCGACGGCACCACGAGCGGCTCGCTGACCTCGCGCGAGGTCAGCCTCTACGAGGCCACGCCCAACTCGGCGGAGGTGAACGACGCCAACAACGGCGAGGACCAGGCCTTCCAGGAGCTCTGCGCCGGCCAGATCGACCTCGTCGACTCGGCGCGTCCGATCAGTCGCGCCGAATGGGAGGCCTGCCGTGCGGTCGGCCTGGACGTCGTCCAGTTCCAGATCGCCTCCGAGGCGATCGTGGTCGCGATCAAGTCCGAGACCGACGTGGGCGCGGACTGCCTCAGCGTCGACCAGGTGCGAGACATCTACCGCGCCGGCTCGCCCGTCATGAACTGGAGCCACGATCCCCTCGGCTTCGACGACGTCCCGCTCAAGGTCGGCGGCCCGAACGCCGAGAACAACGGGTTCGGCTTCTTCGGCCGCTACATCCTCGGCGCCCCCGAGCCCTCGCGCATCGACCTGCGCTCGGACTACTACCTGGCCGAGTCCGACGAGGATGCTCGGCAGTTCGTCGTCGGCAAGCCATGGATGCAGACCCGCGCCGCGATGTTCGACGACGCCAGCCGGGAGCGGGCACAGGCCAACCAGGAGCTCCAGAACGCCCGCAAGGAGCTGCAGGCGGCTCGCCAGGAGCTCCAGATCGCGCTCGACGAGCGCGCCAAGGGCATCCGGGACGAGCGCAGTGCGGCTGACAAGCGCAAGGACCAGCAGCGGGTCGACGACGCCTACGCCCGCCGGTCGAAGGCCGTGGTCCGACACAACGCCGCGGTCGCCGAGTTCAAGAAGATCGACAATCGCTACCAGGGGATCGCCCGCGCCCGCAACCTCTACAACGCCTACCGCGGCCACGTCGCCTACTTCCGCTTCAGCTACTACGAGCTGTTCGAGGACCAGCTGCGTCCCTTCGAGATCACGCGGCCCGACGGACAGGTCAACTGCATCTTCCCGAGCCAGCGCACCATCACCTCCGGCGAGTACCCGCTCGCCCGCCAGCTGCTCATCACCGCCACCACGCGGTCACTGGCGCGTCCCGAGGTGCGCACCTTCATGAGCCACTACCTCCGGTCGTCCCAGGAGATCGCCACGGAGGCCCGCCTGGTGCCGCTGCCCGATGAGACGGTCGAGCTCGAGCAGTCCTGGCTGACCGGCGAGCAGGCGCCGCCGATCTACGCCCCGGACGACGAGGCCACTGCGCCGGCTCAGCCGCTGCAGAGCGAGATGCCGGCCCGATGACCCTGCGCGTCGCCCGCGTCGTCGCCCTGGTCGTCCCGCTGCTGCTCGTCGTGGCGACGGTCGGCGTCGTGCCGACCTATGGGGGCGGAGCGACCGCGAAGCGGTCGGTCGACCAGACGAAGAAGATGGTCGTGAAGTGGCAGGGGTTCCAGAAGAAGCCGAAGTACCGGAAGGTCTCTACGGTCCCCGGCGTCGGTCAGGTCGAGCTGACCTGCCGGCCCAAGGCCACGATGATCCGCATCCGGGCCAACGACCGGCGTGCTGAGACCCAGATGTGGCTGGCGAAGTTCGAGTCCAAGCGCGGCACCGATCGGGTCGCGGTCAAGAACGTCCGGGTCTTCACCTACGCCACCGCGGCCGACGACGGGCGGGGAGGGACCGGACAGCGGTCGCACGAGGGTCTCAACCAGAAGTCGCCGATCGAGGACTTCCAGAAGGGATCGGCGTTCGGCGTCATCAGCCAGCGCCCCGGGCGTCACCAGGACGGCGGCGGGTCGATGGCACTGCCGGCGACCGCCTTCAAGCTCACGTGGTACTGGGAGCGGTTCGCCTACCCCGGCGCACAGTTCTGCAAGATGAAGCTGAAGATGTGGACCGACACCGACCAGCAGTTCGGCCTGAGCTGGCACGGCAGTGCGGAGGCGGAGCGGACCTCGGTCAGCACGACCGCGCTGCCCGGGTTCGGCGAGGCCGTGCTCACCTGCGAGGACGGTCGACTGGGCGAGCAGTCGATCGCGTTGCGGACCGACGACCCGGACGCCTTCATGGACTACGAGTACATCACCGGCGAGGGGCAGGTGAGCAACCACGTGGAGCGCTACTCGGGTCTGCGCCGCGACCCGGTGTCCGGCCTGCTCGGCCCGGTCGACCTGCCGCACAACGGGATGATGCGGATCTGGTGGTCGGTCGACGGGGTCAAGAAGCAGTGGCTGCTCTCGTCCTACGTCGTTGCGAACAACGACGAGAAGCCGTGGCTCAACGTCTGCGAGGTCGCGGCGGCTCGGAGGTCCTGAGAGCCTCGCGGACGACCTCGAGGACAGGCACGGCTGCCGCCTCGATCTCGGCCACCCGCACCCACGCCACGGCGTCGGTGGTGCCGCCCACCTCGGTCAGGGTCGGCTCGGCGTCCTGCGGCACGGTGGCGTCGAACACCAGCGCGACGGAGTGGAAGTCCTCGAAGCGTCCGTTGGGGGCCGTGCCGCTGAAGTGCTCGTCGTGCACGGCGACCACGTCGTGGATCTCGCACGTCACCCCGCACTCCTCCTCGACCTCGCGGACCGCCGCGGCGCGCGGCGCCTCGCCGTGGCCCACCCCGCCGCCCGGCAGCGTCCAGCTGCCGGTGTGGAACCCCCGGGACGAGATCCGGGTGAGCAGCACCCAGGCCTCCCCATCGATCTCGCGACGGATCAAGGCGTAGGCACCGAGCCGCTGGTGGCGGAACGGGCGGTGGTCGGCCAGCGCCTCCAGCACCGCCGGCGAGGCGGGGACGCTGCCGTCGAGCACACCGGCCACCGGATGCCAGGCCGCCGCCATCGTGGAGCCGCCCACCTCGACGACGCGCGGCTCCGGCGCGTCGATCGGGACCCACCCGTCGTACACGATCCGCAGGGCGTGTGCGTCGACGCGCCGCCCGTCGCGCCACACGCGCGGCAGGTGCGTCGAGTAGACCCGGGCGTTCTCCCCCACGACCGCGTCCAGACCCGTCTCCTCGTAGACCTCGCGGATCACGCCGTCGCGCGGGTCCTCGCCGTGGTCGAGCCCACCGCCGGGCAGGGTCCACAGCTCGTCGGTGGTGATCCGCTCCGCCAGGCGGCTGAGCAGGATGTCGCCGTCGCGCATGATCACGGCGTACGCCGCCACCCGCTGCCGCTTCGGGAGACCCACCATCAGCCGGCCCCGGTCACGAGAACGGGGCGCGGTGGTCCCGCGCCAGCGAGCGTCGACCCGCCCAGCGCCACACCCGTGCCGCGCGGTCGCGGTCCTCGTCGGTGACCAGGTTGCCCATCCAGCGCAGCGCCAGCGTCATCAGCCAGTCCGAGCGCATCCCTGCCGGGCCGAGCGCCGGGAGCAGGCGGGGCACGGTGACCAGTCCCGCCAGCCGGCGAGCGATCGAGAACGACTCGCCGTAGTGGTCGCGGAGCAGTGCCGGCCAGGCCCGCTCGAGGTCGCCGTCCTCGGCGAGCATCTCGGCGACCAGCCGGCCCGACTCCAGTCCGTAGTCGATGCCCTCGCCGTTGAGCGGGTTGACGCACGCGGCGGCGTCGCCGATCAGGGCCCAGTTCGGGCCGGCCACGTGGGACACCGCTCCCCCCATCGGGAGCAGCGCGGAGGTCGGCATCCGCAGCTCGCCGCTGAGCTGGAAGTCCTCGCGGCGCTGTGCGGCGTAGTGCGCCATCAGCGGCTTGATGGCGATGTCGGCGGGCCGCTTCGCGGTCGCGAGCGTGCCGACGCCGAGGTTCACCTCACCGGTGCCGAGGGGGAAGATCCAGCCGTACCCCGACAGGATCGCGCCGTCCTCGCCACGCAGCTCGAGGTGCGAGCTGATCCAGGGGTCGTCCGACATCTCCGAGGCCACGTACGACCGGCCCGCGACGCCGTAGACGGTCTCGCGGTGCCACTCGCGCCCGAGCACCTTGCCGAGCGGCGAGCGGACGCCGTCGGCGACCACGAGCCTACGGCAGCCGATCTCGATCGGGCCGTCCGCGGTCCGGAACACGACGGCCGAGACCCGACCACCCGAGCGGCGTACGTCGAAGGCGCGCACCCCGTCGACGGCGATCGCGCCGGATTTGATCGCCGTGGTGCGCAGGTGGTCGTCGAGCTCGGTGCGCGCGACGGCCGAGCCCCACGCCGGCAGCGTGCCACCCGGCCAGGGCAGCAACAGGGTCTGACCGAACCCGTGGGCGCGCAGTCCCTGGTTGACGGTGTGCGCGCGCAGCCAGTCCTCGAGCCCGAGCTGCTGCAGCTCGCCGATCGCGCGCGGCGTCAGCCCGTCGCCACAGGTCTTGTCGCGCGGGAAGGTCGCCGCGTCGGCCAGCACGACGTCGAGCCCGGCTCGTGCCGCCCACGCGGCAGCGGCTGATCCGGCGGGGCCGGCACCGACGACCAGCACGTCGGTCTGCGCGGGAGTGCTCACCCGCCGATTATCTCAGGACCCCGACGGATTCGCCGAGTCGGCGCAGTCTGACCATTCCGGGGCCAAACCCCGGCCCCTATCGGAGCAACAGCTCCGACAGCGTCTCGATCCAGAACTCCTCGACGTGCTGCGCGCTCCAGCCACGCTCACGGGTCAGCACCAGGTAGCTGTCGACGTGCGACAGGGCGGCGTAGATGTCGCTGGCCCGATCGACATCGACACCTTCCCTGAGCGTGCCCTCAGGCCACGAGCGGAAGATCCGGCGCCGGTTGCGGTCGCCCCGTCGCCGCCCCTCGGTGACCACGGTGGCCAGCTCGGGCTTCCCCCGTCCGGCCTCCCGGATCACCACGATCGCGTCGGCCCCGTGCTCGAACAGTCGGCGGTCGAACTCGAGCAGGATCGCGAGCTGGCGCACCGGGTCGCCCTCGGCCCTGTCGAGCTCCCGGAGCATTCGCATCGGGTCGGCGGCGTCGTCGAGCGAATCGAGCAGACCCATCGCCAGCCCGGCCTTGCTGCCGTAGACCGCGAACACGGTGGGCTCGGAGACACCGGCCCTCTCCGCCACGTCCCGCACGCGGGTCGCCGCCCATCCGCGCTCGAGGAACAGCGTGCGCGCGGCATCGGCGATCGCCGCTCGCGTCTCCTCGGCCTGCGCGCGCCGCTTGGGCGAGTCGTAGGAGCGTCCCGCAGAAACCCTGTTGTCGGTTTCGCTGAGTCTCTCTACATTCATTGAGTCAATCTATCTCGAATACGAAGGGAAGTCGTCATGCTGTCTGGTCGCCTCGGCGGTCTCGCCGGTCTCAGCTTCATCGTTCTGGTCGGGTCGGTGAACATCATCCTCGGAGCCGCCGGCATGCCACAGCAGGGTGCCTCGCCGGCCGAGGTCCAGGAGTTCTTCACGAACCACTCCGAGACCGCGGCGCTGTGCTCGGCGATCGCCACGCTCGTCTGGCTCTGCCTCGCCATCTTCGCCGCAGGCCTGGTCGCCCGGCTGAGACAGGCTCATCCCGAGGAGGTTGAATCGTGGCCACTGCTCGGAATGGGGGCGGTGATCATGCAGAATGCGATCTTCGCCGGTGTGGTCGCCACCCAAGTGGTGCTCGCGAACACCAGCCTCTCCGACGACACGAGCTGGGCGGTCTGGCAGCTCCACAACGCGCTGTTCACCCTGAACGGATCCGCACTCGCGCTGATCCTGCTCTCCTTCTCCGTGGCGGGGCTCCGATCGGGACTCATCCGCCGCTGGCACGCACGCCTCGGCCTCCTCGCCGCGGCGGTCCTGGCGCTCTCGTCGTTCACGACGCCGTTCCATGACGACGTAGCGGCGCTCACCCTGATCGGGCTGGTCGGCTTCGTGATGTGGCTGATCTGGGTTGCGACCTACAGCGTGACGCTCCTGCTCAGCACCGCGCTGACCACGAGCGCTCAGGCCCTCGCGGTTGGGCCCGCGGTGGATCCCGCCGGCTGAGCCTGGGCATGCCAGAGGCCCCACCACCCTGTGCAGGGTGATGGGGCCTCTGGAGTGCTCGACCGGACTCGATCAGTTCTGGTACGACCCGAAGTCGAAGTCGTCCAGGGCGACGGCCTGACCACTGCCGTTGCCGAACTCGTAGTCGTAGGAGTCGTAGCCGGTGACGGAGTACGCCGCGGCGCGGGCCTCCTCGGTCGGCTCCACGCGCACGTTCCGGTAGCGCTCCAGACCGGTGCCGGCCGGGATCAGCTTGCCGATGATCACGTTCTCCTTCAGGCCGCGCAGCGAGTCGCTGCGACCGTTGATCGCCGCGTCGGTGAGGACGCGGGTCGTCTCCTGGAAGGAGGCGGCCGAGAGCCACGACTCGGTGGCCAGCGACGCCTTCGTGATGCCCATCAGCTCGGCACGACCGGAGGCGGGCTTGCCGCCCTCGGTCACCACCCGGCGGTTCTCCTCCTCGAAGACCACGCGGTCCACGAGGTCGGAGGGCAGCAGGTTGGTGTCGCCGGACTCGATGACCGTCACGCGACGCAGCATCTGCCGCACGATGATCTCGATGTGCTTGTCGTGGATCGACACGCCCTGCGAGCGGTAGACCTGCTGGACCTCGTCGACGAGGTGCTGCTGCGCCCGGCGGATGCCGAGGATCCGCAGCACCTCCTTCGGGTCGGGGGTACCCAGCGTCAGCTGCTGACCCACCTCGACGCGGTCGCCGTCGGCGACCAGCAGGCGGGAGCGCTTGCTGACGGGGTACTCCTGCACCTCGGAGCCGTCGTCGGGAGTGATCAGGACCTTGCGGGCCTTGTCGGTCTCCTCGATCTCGATCCGTCCGGAGACCTCCGAGATCGGCGAGAGGCCCTTGGGCTGCCGCGCCTCGAAGAGCTCGACCACGCGGGGCAGACCCTGTGTGATGTCGTCGGCCGACGCCACACCACCGGTGTGGAAGGTGCGCATCGTCAGCTGCGTGCCGGGCTCACCGATCGACTGGGCCGCGATGATGCCGACCGCCTCACCTATGTCGACGAGCTTGCCGGTGGCCAGCGAACGGCCGTAGCACTTCGCGCAGGTACCGGTCCGGGCGTCGCAGGTCAGCACGGAGCGGACC
>JBAWHI010000007.1:0-2448 GCA_049593675.1 Nocardioides sp. | reverse complement strand
GGCGAGGTCGGCAAGGACGACGTCACCGGTGGCGAGAAGCGACTCGACTCGATCACCAAGAAGCACACCGACGCGATCGACGAGATGCTGAAGAACAAGGAGTCCGAGCTGCTCGAGGTCTGAGCAGTCCGAACCCGTATGTCTGACGCAGCCTCGTCCGTCCCCCCGTCCGCGTCGATCCCGCCTCAGAAGGACCACGGTCGCGCCGGACGCGACCTCCCCGCCGCGATCATCTCCGCGGTCGTGCTCGTGGCCGCGATCCTGGTCTCCTTGCTGTTCTGGAAGACCGCCTTCATGGTGATCGTCGCGATCGCCGTGGTGGTCGCGGTCTGGGAGCTGCACCGCGGGTTCGCCGCGAAGAGCATCGACATCCCCGAGCAGCCGTTGATGCTCGGCGGCGTCGTGATGGTCGTCGTGGCCTACTTCTGGGGGGCGCCGGCCCTGGTCACCGCCACGGCCGTCGCGGCGCTGCTGACGATGCTCTGGCTGCTGCGCCGCGGCGTCGACGGCTACGTGCAGAACGCCACGGCGGCGGTGTTCACCCTGATCTACCTGCCGTTCCTCGGATCCTTCGTCGCGCTGCTGCTCGCCGAGGGCGGCGACTTCAACGGCGGCGGCCTCGACGACCCGGGTGTGCAGGGCATCATCACCTTCATCGCTATCACCGTCGCCTCCGACACCGGCGGGTACGTCGCCGGCGTGCTGTTCGGCAAGCACCCGATGGCGCCGGTCATCTCCCCGAAGAAGTCCTGGGAGGGGTTCGCGGGCTCCCTCGTCTTCTGCCTGGTCGCCGGTTGGGCGCTGGTCGTCTACCTGCTCGACGGCGCCTGGTGGGTCGGGATCCTGCTCGGCATCATCGCGGTCGTGATGGCCACCCTCGGCGACCTGTGCGAGTCGGTCATCAAGCGCGACCTGGGCATCAAGGACATGAGCCAGGTGATCCCGGGCCACGGCGGCCTGATGGACCGGCTCGACTCCCTGCTGGCGACGATCGCTCCGATCTGGCTGCTGCTCCATTACCTGGTCTACTGACCTCGGTGTCCTAGCATCGTGTGGTGACGACCGAGCAGGAGCACCAGGTGGAGCAGGGGTCCGAGCGCCCACCGGACTGGTGGCACCGCGACCATCCGACGTTCACCGCCCTGACCGGGTTCTTCACCGGGCTCGCGTTCGTGATCGTCGTTCCGGGTCTGTTCGCCGGATTGCTCGGGCTGCTCTTCGAGTACGACCGGGCCGAGCGGCTCTTCCCACTGGTGCTGTGCACCCTCGTCGTGCCGCTCGTGCTGCTGGTCGTGCCGCGGACCCGGCGATTCGCGCTCTACCTGCTGCTCGGCATGGTGACCACCGCGCTGGTCGTTCTCGGCGTCGCTGCCGTCGTCCTGTGGTACATGGTCACCTACCAGAGTTAGGCCGAGCACCGGCTCGGATGGGAGGATCGTCGCCTGATGTCCGATGCTGAGCGCACCACCCTGCCCCTGGTCTTCGACGAGCCGCGCGGGCGCAAGAAGCCGCCGCGACACCTCGCCGACCTCACGCCCGCGGAGCGCAAGGAGCGCCTCGAGGAGCTCGGGCTGCCCGGCTTCCGTGCCAAGCAGCTCAGCACCCACTACTTCGCCCGGCTGGTCGACGACCCGGCGCAGATGACCGACCTGCCCGCCGCCCAGCGCGATGAGCTGGTCGCGGGCCTGCTGCCGTCGCTGATGACGCCGCTGCGGACGATGGAGGCCGACCGCGGCACGACCCGCAAGACGCTGTGGAAGCTCTTCGACGGGGCGCTGGTCGAGTCCGTGCTCATGCGCTATCCGGATCGCGCCACCATGTGCGTGTCGAGCCAGGCCGGCTGCGGGATGGCCTGCCCGTTCTGCGCCACCGGCCAGGGCGGCCTGCAGCGCAACATGTCGACCGCCGAGATCGTCGAGCAGGTCGTCGCCGGTGCCCGGGCGCTGGAGCGGGGCGAGGTTCCCGGTGGTCCCGGGCGCGTCTCCAACGTCGTGTTCATGGGCATGGGGGAGCCGCTGGCCAACTACAAGGCGGTGATCGGCACCGTCCGGCGGCTCACCGACCCCACTCCCGACGGGCTCGGCATGAGTGCTCGCGGCATCACCGTGTCGACGGTCGGCCTGGTGCCGCGGATGCTGCAGCTCGCCGAGGAGGGCATCCCCGTCACGCTCGCCCTCAGCCTGCACGCTCCCGACGACGAGCTGCGCAACGAGCTGGTCCCGGTCAACACCCGCTGGTCGGTGGGCGAGACCGTCGACGCGGCGTGGAACTACGCCAAGGTCACCAAGCGCCGGGTCTCGATCGAGTACGCCATGATGCGTGGCATCAACGACCACGCCTGGCGCGCCGACCTGCTCGCCGACGTGCTGCTCGAGCGCGGCGACTGGGGGTGGGTGCACGTCAACCTGATCCCGCTCAACCCCACCCCCGGGTCCAAGTGGACCGCCT
>JBAWHI010000006.1:0-10349 GCA_049593675.1 Nocardioides sp. | reverse complement strand
GTCGTCGTCGCGGGGAACCACGCCACGCCCTGGCACACGCTCGGGCTCGTGGAGGAGTCGCTCGACGAGTACCGGCTGTGGGCCCTCAACGGTCAGCCCGGACTGCCCGAGCGTGACGGGGTCACCCTCGAGACGTCGTTCGTCGGCGCAGGTCAGCGGCGCAGCCCCCGGCTGGCCTACCTCCCGTCGCGACTCTCGATGGTGCCGAAGCTCTTCGGCACGGCCCTGCCGCCTGATCTGGTCGTGCTGCACACGACCCGCCCGCGCGACGGCAAGGTGTCGCTGGGCGTCGAGGTGAACGTGCTGCCGGCCGCGATGGAGGCGGCGAAGCGCCGCGGCGGCGTCGTGGTCGCGCAGGTCAACGATCAGATGCCGTGGACGTCGGGTGACGCGCTGGTCGACCTCCGCCTGGTCGACGCCCTCGTGGAGGCCGACGCGCCGCTGCCGCACGCGCCGGTGAGCGCTATCGACGAGCAGTCGGCACGCATCGGTGCCCTCGTCGCGAGCAGGGTCGCCGACGGCTCGACCCTGCAGGCCGGGATCGGCGCGGTGCCGGACGCCACGCTGCGTGGGCTGACCAGTCGCAGCGGACTGCGGGTGTGGACCGAGATGTTCTCCGACAGCGTGCTCGCGCTCGAGAAGGTCGGGGCACTCGACCGGAGCGTTCCGATCACGGCGTCGTTCCTGTTCGGATCGCCCGAGCTGTTGGCCTGGGTCGATGGCAACGAGCGGGTCGAGATGCGGCGCACCGAGGTCACCAACAGCCCGGCCCTGATCGCTCGCAACCAGCGGATGGTCAGCGTCAACACGGCGCTGCAGGTCGACCTGTTCGGCCAGGCGAACGCGTCGCGGATCAACGCCCGCATCCACTCCGGCTTCGGCGGTCAGACCGACTTCTTCGTCGGCGCCATGCACAGCGAGGGTGGCCAGGCCCTCATCGCCATGCGCTCGTGGCACCCCAAGGCGGACTGCTCGACGATCGTGCCGCTGGTCGACGAGCCCGTCACGTCCTTCCAGATGACCGCCGTCGTCACCGAGCAGGGGGCGGCCGAGCTGTACGGGCGCGACCAGCGAGACCAGGCACGACAGCTCATCGAGGAGGCTGCGCACCCCAGCGTGCGAGACGAGCTGTGGGAGGAGGCCTCGGCGCTGGGGCTGGCGTGACCGGCGTCAGGGACGCAGGTCGACCCACACCGTGCGGTGGTCCGACGACGGGAACGGGTACTCGCCGGTGAGGCGCGCGAGCGGGTCGGACGGGAGTGGCCAGAAGACTCCGGCGTCGCGGACCTTCAGCCGGCGCGACGGCAGGACGTAGTCGGCGCGGAGGTTGCCCGGCTGGGTGTCCGAGAAGTCCGCGGTGTCGTACGCCGGGTCGCCGAGCTGGGCGTCGTTCGCGCCGCCCTGACGGGCCGCCGCCTCGGGGCCGCCGTCGGAGGACGGCAGGGGGTCCTTGATGCGCGGGTGCTCGATCAGCTGCTGGATGGCTCCCGGGACCGAGTCGCCGTCGACCGGGTCGGAGTTCTGGTCGCCCGCGATCACGAAGGACGCATGACGCGACAGGCCACCGCGCCGGCCGCGGTCGTCGTAGATGTAGCCCCTGTCGTCGACGTAGTCGGCCCAGAAGCGGATCTCGTCGTGGTTGCGGGTCCCGTTGCGGTCCTCGGCCCCGTCGAAGGTCGGCGGCGTGGGGTGCGACGCGAGGAAGTGCACGGTCCGGCGACGGTCGACCCGGATCGGCACGTCCCAGTGCGACTTGCTCGACAGGCGCACGTCCTCGAGCTCCTCGGGCGAGTACCAGTCCGCCGGCGCGGGTGTGGCCGGGTCGTCGGGCAGCAGGGCGCCCGGCATGTCCTTCCAGAGGAAGTTCTGGAAGGTGCGGATCCGGCGGGTGTCGATCGGGTAGCGGCTGAGCACGGCCATGCCGTACTGGCCCTCGAACAGCCCGAAGCCGAACGCGTCGTTGCCGCCGCCGACGGAGCCGTCGTTGTCGAGGTCGTGCCCGCTGGCGACACCGGTGTTCGAGGGGGCGACGAAGGCGTAGCGGTAGCGGATCGGCCGAGCGCCCTGCTGCGGGACCTCCAGGTAGTTCTCCCGGAACAGGTCGATGGCCTCACCCTCGGGCACGTAGTCGAACTCGTTGATCAGGAGCACGTCCGGTCGGGTGCGCTGGATGATCTCGGCGACCGCCCCGGCCTGGGGGTCGTCGGTCGTCGACAGGTCCTCGACGAGATCGCCGGCCTGGCCTCGGTTGAGCGAGGCGTTGAAGGTCTGGAAGCGGACCGTGTCCTGGCCGTGGCCGTGGCCGTGGCCGCCGCTGTGGGCGTGGCCGCACCCGTGGCGCGGTGGTGCGGCGTCGGCCGGCAGGGCGGAGAGAAGGGTGAGGGTGGTGGTGATGGCCGCGGCGGTCGCCACGGCAGCCCGAGAGAGAGTCATGGGGCCACGATGCCACTGTCGGTGTCGATGAGGCGATGACGGCCGGGTGGAGGAGGCTGATGCGAGGGCTCGCCGGCCGGTCCCTAGGATTGGCCCATGAGCCAGCAGCAGTTCTCACGTCCCGGCGCCATCGACCTGTCCGGCCTGAAGGGCTCCGCGCCCGCGGGGTCGGCCGGAGCCGGGTCCGCCGGAGGCGCGTCGGGCGGCTCGTCGTACGCGGTGCAGATCGACGAGCAGAGCTTCCAGTCGACCCTCGAGTCGTCGATGACCGCGCCGGTGCTCCTCGTCTTCTACTCGCCGACCCGGATGCCGGAGAGCGTCGACCTGGCCCGCGACATGGAGACCCTCTCCACCGAGTTCGAGGGACGGTTCCTCGTCGGACTGGTCGACATCGACGCGGTGCCCTCGATCGCCCAGGCGATGCAGATCCCGTCGATCCCGCTGGTGGTCGCCGTCATCGACGGCCGTCCGGCACCGATGCTCCAAGACGTGCTTCCGATCGACGAGCTGCGCACCCACCTGACCCAGGTCACCCAGCAGCTCACCGCGAACGGCATCTCGGGTCGCCACCAGCCCCGGGCCGCGACCGATGCAGCGGGTCAGGACGAGGACGCGGAGGCACAGGTCGACCCGCGCTACGCCGCGGCCCAGGACGCCCTCGGCGACGGCGACATCGACCGGGCGGTCGGCGAGTACCAGAAGCTCGTCGACGCGAACCCGGCTGACGCCGAGGCTGCGGCCGGCCTGGCCATGGCGAAGGTGCTGCAGCGGACCCAGGGCGTGGACCTCAACGCGGCTCGTGCCGCAGCGGCTGCGAGCCCCGACGACGTTGCCGCCCAGACGCTGGTCGCGGACCTGGACATGGTCGGCGGACACGTCGACGACGCGTTCAACCGGCTCGTCGACCTGGTCCGCCGGACCGCCGGGGACGACCGCGACCAGGCGCGCGCGCACCTGCTGGGCCTGTTCGCCGCGGTCGGCAACGACGACCCGCGGGTCCTCAAGGGCCGCCAGAACCTCGCCTCCGCGCTCTTCTAAGCGCCCAGGACCGAACCTGCGAGGTCCTGGACCCGACGACAAGGCCGAGTAGCGGCGCGAGCGACGAAGGAGGTCGCGACCGGTTAGCCGGACAGGCCTGCGAGCACCGCCCGCACGGCGGGCGAGTCCGCCATGCTCCTGCGGTGCACCGCGATCACGTCGCGGGTCGGTTCCGGGTTGTGGGCGGGCACGGCGACCACGAGGCCGCCGAGCGGCTGACGGCCGAGGCGGGGGACCAGCGCGATGCCGAGGTCGGCCGCGACCAGGGCGAGGTGGGAGTCGAACTCCATGGCGGTGTGCGCGATCCGCGGCAGTCGGCCGGTCCCGGCGTACATCCGGGTGAGCCACTGGCGGCAGATGGTGCCCTCGGGGGTGGCGATCCAGCCTTCGTCCACCAGGTCGCTCGGGGTCACCTGTCGGCGGCGGGCGAGCCGGTGGTCACGATGCACCACCACGTCGGCGACGTCTCGGGCGACGACCACCGCGGCGAGGTGCTCGGGGATCGAGATCGGGACATCGCCCCAGCGGTGGACGACGCCGAGGTCGCTCTGGCCGGACGCGACCAGGTCGACGGTCTCCCACGGCTCGCGCTCGGTGAGGGACACCGCGAGGTCGGGGTGCGCGGTGCGCAGGTCGTGCACGACCGGCGCCACCAGTCCGCGCATCGCGGTGGAGAACGACGTCACCCGCAGGTGTCCTGACACCGTCTCGGCGCGCTGGTGCAGAGTCGACTCCACCGCCTCGAGATCGGCCAGCAGTCGGCCGCCGGCCTCGACCAGGAGGCGGCCGTGGTCGGTGAGGATGACGCCGCGGCCCACCCGCTCGAGCAGGGGTACGCCGGTCTGCCGCTCCAGCCGCTTCACCTGCTGCGACACCGCGCTCGGTGTGTAGCCCAGCGCGTCGGCGGCCCCGATCACGGTCCCGTGGGCGTCGACGGCGCGCAGGCTGGTGAGGGCGGCCAGGTCGATCATGTAGGAATGCTACAAGAGATCATGCACGACCATTCGCTGGTGCTACATGGTCCGACCGGGTTGGCTGGTGCCTGTGAACCGCCGTGACTCCCTCCTGGCCGCCCTGGTCGCGTCGATCTGGGGCTTCAACTTCGTCGTGATCGACTGGGGGATGGGCGCGCACGGCAACACGGGTGTGCCGCCGTTGCTCTTCGCCGCGGTCCGGTTCACGCTCGTGGTCGTCCCGGCGATCTTCTTCGTGGCCCGGCCCGAGGCGCCGTGGCGGGTCGTCGCGGCGGTCGGTGTCTTCATGTCGCTGGGCCAGTTCGGCTTCCTCTACGTCTCGATGGACGCCGGGATGCCGCCCGGTCTGGCCGCCCTGGTGCTCCAGGCGCAGGTGATCTTCACCGTCCTGATCGCGGCCGGTGTCCTGCGCGAGCTCCCGACGGTGGGGCAGGCGGTCGGCGTCGTGATCGGCTCGGTCGGTCTGGCGGTCGTCGGAGCCGGGCGCGACGGGGACGTCTCGCTGCTGGCCCTGTCGCTGTGCCTGCTCGGCGCCCTCTCGTGGGGCATCGGGAACGTCGTCTCGCGGGCCTCCGGGGTGCACGGCGGCCTGTCACTGACGGTCTGGTCGGCCGTCGTCGTGCCGGTGCCGCTGTTCGCGCTCTCGGTGGCGATCGACGGTCCGAGCGCCGTCGGGGCCGCGCTCACGTCGTTCTCCTGGCAGGCCGTCGTGTCCACCCTCTACACGGCCGGGCTGGCCTCGCTCGTCGGGTACGGCGTGTTCAACACGCTCCTGTCGCGCAACCCGTCGTCCTCGGTGGTGCCGTGGGTGCTGCTGGCCCCGGTGGTGGCGATGGCCTCGGCGTGGCTGTTGCTCGACCAGCGCCCGAACGCCGCCGAGCTGAGCGGGGGGCTGCTGCTGATCCTCGGTGTGCTCGTGGCGATCCGGCCGGCGAGGCGGATCAGACCGGCGGCGCGTAGCCGACCTGGTCGGCCGGCACGATCGTGCGACCCAGCGGCAGCAGCGAGATCGGGACCATCTTGAAGCTCGCGACGCCGAGCGGGATCCCGATGATCGTCAGACACATGGCGATGCCGGTCACCACGTGGCCGATGGCCAGCCAGAAGCCGGCGACGACGACCCAGATGACGTTCCCGAGGGCGGACCAGAAGCCGGCCGTGGGGTGGCGCACCGCGGTGCGCCCGAACGGCCACAGGGCATAGGCGGCGATGCGGAAGGAGGCGATCCCGAACGGGATCGTCACGATCAGGATGCAGCAGATCACGCCGGCGACGACGTAGCCGATCGCCATCCAGAAGCCGCAGAGCACCAGCCAGATGATGTTGAGCAGGACGCGCATTCTTCAGCTCCCGGATTCGGTGTAGGCGGGGCCGGAGCCCTCGGTGTTGGCGATCGCGGCGGCGACCCGGCGCGCGGTGAAGTCGGTGCACCGTTCGAGCACCTGCTCCGGGGTGCAGAACTCGACGGAGCGGATCTCGCGGGTCTGGCGGACCACCGCGTCGAGGATCGAGGTCTCCTGCACGCCGCCGTCGAAGACCAGGCAGAGCGCGTCGTCCCAGCCGCTCCAGGGAGGCAGCCAGTCGGTGAGCAGCAGCCGGCCGGCGGGCAGGTCGAGGCCGAGCTCCTCCTCGACCTCGCGCGACACGGCGAGCCGTGGCGACTCGGACACCTCGACCACGCCGCCGGGCAGATCCCAGTCCTGCTTGTAGGTGAGCTGGCACAGCAGCACTCGCGCGTCCGTCGAGCGGATCAGCATCTGGCTGATCGCCCGCTTGCGGGGGAGGAAGGAGTTCAGCAGGGCGCGGAAGCCCTCGGGTTCGTGCAGCGGGGTGTCGGTGGCCAGGCGGGCATACACGATCCGGTCCACCGGTGCGCCGTCGACGGTGACGCCGCGCATCACGCCCTCGCGGCGCAGGCCCGACCAGGTCGCGGCGCGCTGGCCGTCCTCGTCCTCCGGGTCGATCAGCGCCTCGACCCGGGTGTGCTCGGCCAGCGCCGCGACCACGTTGTGCCGGATGACGTCGATCGGCAGGTCCGGGGTCCAGGTGATCCGTGCAATCCCCTCCGCGACTGTCGTCAGGGAGGTCACGGGCTCGGTCACGGGGTCAGCCTAGCGATCCGACTCCCCGCCGGTCCGTCGCCGTCGGAACCACACCGTCGCGAGCGGCGGTACGACGATCGTGGCGTGGGCCGGCTGGCCGGACCACTCCCCGTCCACCGCCGTCACGGCGCCGAGGTTGCCGACGCCCGAGCCGGCGTAGGCCTCGGCATCGGTGTTCACGATCTCCTCCCACTCGCCGGCCGACGGCAGCCCGAGGCGGTAGTCGTCGTGCGGGACCGCCGCGAAGTTGGCGACGCACACCAGGTCGGGCGCGCCGTCCTGGCCGCGGCGGGCGAAGGAGAACATGTTGCGGCCGGCGTCGTTCGCGTCGATCCACTGGAAGCCGGCCGGCTCGTGGTCGCGCGCCCACAGCGCCGGCGAGTCGACGTACGCCGCGTTCAGGTCGCGCACCAGCGAGTGCACGCCACGGTGCTCGGGGTGGTCGAGCAGCCACCAGTCGAGCTCGCGCGACTCCGCCCACTCCGACTCCTGGCCCAGCTCGATGCCCATGAAGGTGAGCTGCTTGCCGGGATGGGCCCACATGTAGGCCAGGTAGGCGCGCAGGTTGGCGAGCTGCTGCCAGCGGTCGCCGGGCATCTTGCGCAACAGCGATCCCTTGCCGTGGACGACCTCGTCGTGGCTGAGCGGCAGCATGAAGTTCTCGGTGAAGGCGTAGACGAGCGCGAAGGTCATCTCGCCGTGGTGGTAGGCGCGGTGCACCGGCTCGCGGGCCAGGTAGCCCAGCGTGTCGTGCATCCAGCCCATGTTCCACTTGAAGCCGAAGCCGAGTCCGTCCGCCGACGTGGGGCGGGTGACCCCCGGCCACGAGGTCGACTCCTCGGCGATGGTCGTGACGCCGGGGACCCGCTTGTAGACGGTGGCGTTCATCTCCTGCAGGAACTGCACCGCCTCGAGGTTCTCGTGGCCGCCGTGCACGTTGGGCGACCACTCGCCCGCCTCGCGGGCGTAGTCGAGGTAGAGCATCGAGGCGACGCCGTCGACCCGCAGACCGTCGGCGTGATACTCCTCGAGCCAGTAGAGCGCGTTGGCGTAGAGGAAGTTGCGCACCTCGCGCCGGCCGAAGTTGAAGATGTGCGAGCCCCACTCCTGGTGCCACCCGCGCTGCGGGTTGGGGTCCTCGTAGAGCGGGGTGCCGTCGAAGCGGGCCAGCGCCCACTCGTCGGTGGCGAAGTGGCCGGGCACCCAGTCCAGGATGACGCCGACCCCCGCCTGGTGCAGGCGGTCCACGAGCAGCCGGAACCCGTCGGGGTCCCCGAACCGGGAGTCCGGGGCGAAGTAGGACGTGACGTGGTAGCCCCACGACCCCCCGAACGGGTGCTGCATCACCGGCATCAGCTCGACGTGGGTGAAGCCGAGGTCGGCGACGTACGCCGGGAGCTCGTCGGCGAGCTCGCTCCACGACCAGTAGCGCCCGTCGTGGTGCTTCTTCCAGGAGCCGAGGTGGAGCTCGTAGACGCTCATCGGCGAGCTGACGGGCTGCTTCTCCGCTCGCGCGTCCATCCACTCCTGGTCACCCCAGGTGTAGGACGACTCGAACACCCTCGACGCGGTCTCGGCAGGCTTCTCGGCCCAGGCCGCCATCGGGTCGGCCTTCTCGCGCCACTCGCCGTCGGGGCCGAGGATGACGTACTTGTAGGCGGCTCCGGTGCCCACGCCGGGGACGAACAGCTCCCACACGCCGGAGCTGCCCAGCTGACGCATCGGGTGCTCGCGCCCGTCCCAGCTGTTGAAGTCGGCCTTGAGGCGGATCGCACGGGCGTTGGGCGCCCAGACCGCGAACGCGGTGCCGCTGACCGGCCCGAGCTCGCCCGGGTAGTGGTGCACCCGTGCGCCGAGGACCTCCCACAGCTGCTCGTGTCGGCCCTCGTTGATCAGGTGGAGGTCGACCTCGCCGAGCGTCGGGAGGAAGCGGTAGGGATCGTCGACGACGGTCTCGTCGGGGCCGTAGCTGACCCCGATCCGGTAGTCCGGGACGTCCGGCAGCGGGATCGTGCCGACGAAGATGCCCTCGTGCTCGTGGACGAGCTCGACCTCGCTCGGCGAACCGGCGCCGCCGTCCCAGCGCACCACCACCCGGGTGGCCAGTGGTCGCAGCACCCGGACGGTGACGCCCCCGTCGTACGGGTGGGGCCCGAGCACTCCGTGCGGATCACCGTGCTCGCCGTGGGCGATCTGGGAGAGCTCCTCCGTCGGCACCGGCAGGACGGCGGGGGAGGGGGTGTCGATGGGGTTCATTCCGCTCCGATCCTCGCCACGGCCTCGAGTGGGATCGCCACCCAGGTCGGACGGTTGCGCGTTTCGTACACGGTCTCGTAGACGGCCTTGTCCGCGACGTAGGCATCCAGCAGCGTTCGCTGGGCGGGCGTGAGGTCACCACCAGCGTAGGAGGTCAGGAAGTGGTTGCGATTGCGGTGCGCCCACTCGTCCGCCCGGTAGGCACGCTGGCCGAGCCCGTCGTGGTGGTCCTCGGCGTACTGGCGCTCGACCACGTGGGGGACGTAGTCGAAGGAGCGCAGCATCCCCGCGACGTCTCGCCAGGGGGAGTCGGGTCGCAGCCGTTCGGAGAGCGGCTTCGCGGGCTCGCCCTCGAAGTCGACGATCTTCCAGCCGCGACTGGTGCGCAGCGTCTGGCCGAGGTGGAGGTCGCCGTGGATCTGCTGGACCGCCACGTCGTCGAGGTCGCGCAGCCGGTCGTACACCGCGCGCAGGGCGTCGGCGTGGGTTGCGAGCTCGGGGACCACCTCGAGCGCCTCGTCGAGGCGGGTGACCATGGCGTCGGCGAGTCCGCCGACCGCGGCGGTGTCCAGCCGCTCGACCGGGAAGTGCTCCGCGAGCACCTCGTGCACCTCGCGCAGCGCGGTCCCGAGTCGTGCGGACTCGGCGGCGAAGTCGCCGCCCGCCTCGTAGGCGTGCAGGTCCTCCTCGGCGAACAGGTTGCGGACGCTGCCGAGTGCGAGCTCCCAGCCGTCGGTGGCGGTGCGGAGGAACTCCTGGAGCATCGCCAGCTGCATCGTGGTGCCGGGCCCCTCCTCCGCTCCGCTCTGGGGGTCGCCGTCGACCCAGTCCAGCCAGCCGTAGAGGGACGCGATGTGCTCGGAGTCGGTGCGGGTGAGCACGTCGTGGACGCTGATGTCCGGGTTGACGCCCGGGGTGATCTTGCGGAACACCTTCATCAGCGAGTCCTCGCCGAAGGCCACCGACGAGTTCGACTGCTCGCCTGAGAAGAGCGTGGAGTGGCTGTCCAGATCGAGGTCGTGGCCGTCGAGTCGGTGGAAGCGCAGTCCGCTCCCGTCGTTGAGGTTGCCCCCCGCCTCGCCGGCGGCCCGGTCGAAGGCTTGCAGCCACAGGCCCATCGCCTCGCGGTCGTGCAACGCGTCGTAGGCGTGCACCCAGCCGTACGTCGGCTCCTCCCACCAGCCGATGAAGGCGTGGTCGAGGCGCGGCTCGGGGTCGGTGTAGAACGCCATCGGGACCTGGTAGACCTCCGAGCCCCCCGGGCCGTCGGCATAGCCGACCTCGACCAGGTCGATGACCACGTGCGGCTCTCCGGCGCCGGCCCGTGGCACCTCGCCGATGCGGCGCACCGACGCGATCTCGAACGGACGGCCCTTGCCGCTGAACCAGCGGGTCCGCTCGAGGTAGCGCTCGAAGACCTCGAGATCCGCTCCGATGGATGTGCTCACAGCAAGATGCCCTCCTCGATGGGCTCGGGCTCGGTCAGCCGGAACCAGTAGAAGCCGTAGCCGGCCAGGGTCAGCAGGTAGGGCAGCTCGCCGATCTC
>JBAWHI010000005.1:0-6083 GCA_049593675.1 Nocardioides sp. | reverse complement strand
TCATGGCCGGCAGCAACGGCTTCGACGCCGAGGAGCTGGTCGGGGACCGGCGCGACGAGCGGGAGAACGCCTACGAGCTGCGCCCCCGCGACTGGGTGGGCACGGCGACCGAGGAGAACCTGGCGTTCCCCTATCTGGCGCTCTGGGCCTTCCCGGAGAAGGTCTACCGCAAGCCGTCCGAGGTCGAGGGGGAGATCCAGGGACTCGGAGCATCGAAGGGCATCATCGAAGGCACCGCTCGCGTCGTGCTCTCGCCCGAGCAGTTCAGTCAGGTGGAGCAGGGCGAGATCATCATCTGCCGGATGACCAGCCCCTCCTGGGTGGTGCTCTTCACCAAGATCGGGGGCTTGGTCACCGACGCCGGTGGCATGGCCTCCCACCCTGCGGTGGTCTCACGGGAGTTCGGGATTCCAGCCGTGGTGGGGACCTCCGACGCGACCCGTCAGATCAAGACCGGCGACACGATCCGCGTCAACGGCACGACGGGTCTGGTGCAGGTTCTCTCGAACGAGTCCGACTCGGTCGCCGGATCTGGTTCACAGCTGTAGTCGGACCGCGCTCTCAGCTGCATCTCGTTGAAAGGAACTGTCTGTGTCGGAACACCCTCTCGTCCTGGACTTCGCCGACGAGCGGTGCCGTGACGTCGAGCTGTCCGGGGGCAAAGGCGCGAGTCTCGCGGCGATGACCCAGGACGGCCTGCCAGTGCCGCCTGGCTTCGTGATCACGTCGGAAGCCTTCGCCGAAGCGGTGGACGGGGAGAGGCTCCTGCGCTGCATCAAGGAGCGCGACCTGGACGGCGCGCGCGCCGTCGTGGCGCAGACCGAGCCGCCGCGGGACCTGATCGAGGCCGCACGCGGTCGGCTCCCCGACGGCGTCTCGGTCGCGGTCCGCTCGTCGGCGTGTGCCGAGGACGGGAGCGACGCCTCCTACGCCGGCCAGCAGGAGACCTACCTGTTCGTCGAGACACTGGAGGCGGTCCTGGAGAAGGTCGTCGAGTGCTGGCTCTCGTTCTTCTCCGAGCGGGCGCTGTTCTATCGGGAGCACAAGGGGGACCTGGACGACATCCAGATGGCTGTCGTGGTCCAGCAGATGGTCGACGCGGACAAGGCCGGCGTGATGTTCACCGTGGACCCGGTCAACCACCGCAAGGACCGCATCGTGGTCGAGGCCGCCCGCGGCATCGGCGAGCACGTCGTCTCCGGCGAGGTGACGCCGGACTACTACACCCTGGACCGGAAGGGCACGGTGAAGAAGGCACGTGTCGTGAGCGAGCGGGTCCTCACCGATTCCGAGCTGGCCGAGCTGGCCGAGATGGGTCTGCATCTGGCGGAGCTGAACGGGTGTCCCCAGGACATCGAGTGGGCCTACGACGCGACGGGTCTCTACATGCTGCAGTCCCGGCCCGTGACGACCCTGTGACCGCGAAGCGACGACCGTCACTCGAGCCGAGGAGCATCAGGCAGTGAAGTTCGTGAGCTATGAGAGCCCGGGTGCCGACGGCCTCCGGGTCGGCTACCTCGACGGTGAGGACGTCGTCGATGCCGGCTTCGACGGTGACATGGTCGCCTTCATCGAGGCGGGCGCGCCGATCGGACCGACTCGCGGGGTCCAGGGGGCCGTCCTCCGTGCCCCGCTGCGCCCTCGCACGCTGCGGGACTTCCTGGCCTTCGAGGGGCACCTCCTCAACGTGTTCCCTGCTCTCGGCAAGCCGATCCCCCAGGAGTGGTACGAGGTCCCAGCCCACTACAAGGGTCTGCCCGACACGGTGATCGGTCCGGACGAGGAGATCCCGTGGCCGGCCTACACCCGACGACTCGACCACGAGCTCGAGCTGGCCGCCGTCATCGGCCGCCCCGGGACCGACATCGCTGCAGGCGACGCTCTCGAGCACGTCTTCGGCTACACGATCTGGAACGACCTCTCCGCGCGCGATGTGCAGTCCCGTGAGCTCCCGGTCGGGATGGGGCCCTGCAAGGCGAAGGACTGGGACGGGTCCAACGTGCTGGGACCCTGCATCGTGACTGCCGACGAGCTTGACCCCCACGACATCGACCTGGAGGTGCGCGTCAACGGCGAGCGCTGGGGAGGCGCGAGCACCAAGGACATGCATCACACGTTCGAGGCGATGATCGCCTACACCTCGCAGTCGCTCATGCTCCGCCCCGGCGAGGTCTTCGGCTCCGGCACCGCCACCGGTGGCAGCGGCGTGGAGCTCGACCGGTGGCTCGAGGCGGGCGATCTCATCGAGATGGAGGCCTCCGGCATCGGAGTCCTCCGCAACTCCGTCGGGCCCCGGCCGGCCTGACCACCACTTCCACCTAGTTCGTCGCCAACGGGGCGGCGACTCACCACTGAGAGAGAAGGAACACCATGGCATTCGTCGTCGCTGCCACCTGGAAGGCCAAGGAGGGCGAGGAGTCTCGGGTCGAGGAGGTGATCCGGAAGATGACTCCGCTCTCCCGCGCCGAGGAGGCGAACCTCTTCTACCAAGCGCAGATCTCTCCCGAGGACCCGCGCACCTTCTTCCTCTACGAGCAGTACACCGACGAAGCCGGCTATGAGGCTCACAAGGCTTCGTCCTACTTCCAGGAGCACGTCTTCGGCTACATCATCGAGTTCCTCGAGGAGCGCTCGGTGAGGACCTACACCACCATCGATGTCTGACCTGCCCAGGAGGGCTGCTCGTCATGTCTTCTGACCTCGTCGTCACCGTCGACCCCGCCAGCGGTCGGGAGCTACGTCGGTACGACGCCATGACCGCCACGAAGATCGAGGCCGTGGTTGCCCAAGTGTCGACGGCTCAGGCGGCATGGGCGACGACCCCGGTCGAGGCTCGTGCCGCGGTCATGTTGCGGGCCGCGGCGCTCCTGCGCGAGCGGTCCTCGGAGTTCGCTGCGCTCGCCACCTCCGAGATGGGGAAGCCCATCACTGAGGCGATCGCCGAGGTCGAGAAGTGCGCGTGGGTGTGCGAGTACTACGCAGAGACGTCGCCGCGCCGATTGGCCGACGAGAGCGTGGTCGCGAGCGGGTCGCGGAGCCTCGTCCGTTACGAGCCGCTGGGCATCGTCCTGGCGATCATGCCGTGGAACTATCCCTACTGGCAGGTGTTCCGCTTCGTCGCTCCCACCCTCATCGCGGGGAACGCGGCGATCCTCAAGCACTCGCCCAACGTCACCGGGGTCGCGCTCACCATCGAGGAGGTCCTGACCGACGCCGGTCTGCCGGCAGGCGTGTTCCGTACGCTCGTGGTCTCCGAGGACGACGTGCCCGACACGGTTGACCGTCTCATCCAGGACGACCGCGTGGCGGCGGTGACGCTGACCGGCAGCAACCGGGCGGGGGCGAGCGTCGCCGAGAGCGCCGGTCGCGCAGCCAAGAAGACCGTTCTCGAGCTGGGCGGCTCCGACCCGTTCGTGGTGCTCGCGGACGCCGATCTCGACGTCGTGGTGCCGAAGGCGGTGGCGGCACGTTTCCTCAACACCGGCCAGTCCTGCTTGTGCGCCAAGAGGTTCATCGTCCACGAGTCGATCGCCGGCGAGTTCTCCCGTCGGCTCGCTGCCGCGGTCGAGGAGCTGGTGGTCGGGCCGCCGACCGAGACCAGCACCCAGATCGGGCCCCTTGCCCGCCCTGACCTGGCTGCGAACCTCGAGCGCCAGGTCAGCAGGTCTGTCGAGGCGGGGGCGACCGTCCTCACCGGCGGCCGTCTCCTGGACGAGGGGTCCGCGTGGTACGCCCCCACTGTGGTGGTCGACGTGACGCTCGAGATGCCGGTCATGGCCGAGGAGACCTTCGGGCCGGTCGCGGCGGTCGTCTCCTATGGCAGCGACCAGGAGGCCGTCGACATCGCCAACGCCACGCCCTACGGACTGGGGGCCAGCGTCTGGTCGGCGGACGTCGATCGCGCACTGGCGCTGGGCTCGCGCATCAGCTCGGGAGCGTTGTTCATCAACGCCGTCACCGCCTCGGATCCGCGCCTGCCTTTCGGTGGCGTCAAGCAGAGTGGCTACGGTCGCGAGCTGGGAGAGGTGGGAGCTCGAGAGTTCACCAACATCCGAGCCGTCGTCGTCGGGTGACTCACGAAGTCGGCTCGAGCCCGTCACCAGCCCCGTCACCAGCCCAGGCTGGGGGCTACCCTGTCCGCTTCGCGGCGCACGGACCCAGGTCGTCGTCGAAGTCCTCTCGCAACCGCCAAGAAGGAGTCACAGTCGTGTGCCATCGCGCTGTATCTAGGAGCCGGTTCCACGGCGTGCAGGCCGCCGGCCAGCACCGACCTCGGGCAGACAGGGCGTGACCGCCGCAGCGGGCCGGGCCCTGCTCCTGGAGAACATCCACGCGAGCGCGGTGGACGTCCTCGAAGCCGCCGGCTTCGAGGTCGACCAACGACCCGGATCGCTGGGGGTCGACGAGCTCGCCTCCGAGCTGCGGGGGGTGACCCTGCTGGGGATCCGCTCGAACACGAAGCTCCCAGCCGAGATCTTCGCCGAGGCGGCGGACCTGGCTGCGGTGGGCTGCTTCTGCATCGGGACCAACCAGGTCGACCTCGGCGCCGCAACCGCAGCTGCTGTTCCGGTGTTCAACGCCCCGTACAGCAACTCGCGCAGCGTAGTCGAGCTGGTGATCGCCGAGATCCTGTCGCTCGCGCGGCGGCTGACCGGGAAGAACCACTTGATGCACCAGGGCGTGTGGGACAAATCTGCGGCCGGGAGCCATGAGGTGCGTGGGCGGACCCTGGGGATCGTCGGGTACGGCAACATCGGAACTCAGTTGGCGAATGTGGCCGAATCGCTTGGCATGCGCGTCTATTTCTACGACCTCGCCGATCGGCCCGTCCATGGGAACGCTCGCCGTGCCGCGACGTTGGGCGAGCTCCTGGCCGTCGCAGATGTCGTCAGCCTGCATGTCGACGGTCGGCCCGGGAACGCTGGACTGTTCGGAGCAGACGAGTTCGCGAAGATGAAGCCGGGCGCGGTGTTCATCAATGCCTCGCGCGGCATGGTCGTCGATGACGAGGCGCTCCGCGACCAGCTTGTCGCCGGCCACCTCTCCGGCGCCGCCCTCGATGTCTTCCCGATCGAACCGAAGGCGCAGGGAGACGGGTTCGAGTCGGTGCTTCGGGGTCTCGACAACGTGATCCTCACGCCGCACATCGCGGCGTCCACGCAGGAGGCGCAGGAAGAGATCGGCTGGTTCGTCGGCGGCAAGCTGGCGAAGTACTTCCATGGCGGGGACACCGGTCTTTCGGTGAACTTCCCGCACGCCCAGCTTCCTGGCCCGGCAGAGGGCAGCCATCGGGTGTCGTTCGTCCACCACAACGTGCCAGGGGTGCTCGCTGAGCTGAACACCGTGCTCGGGAAGGGGGGGATCAACGTCACGGCGCAGGCGCTGGCGACGGTGGGTGAACTGGGATACGTCCTGACGGAACTTGAGTCTGCGCCGCCTCCCGAGCTGCTCAGCACGATCGACGCGCTCCCGCACGCAGTCGCCACACGTCTGGGCGGTGCCGCCTCGGCTCGATCGAGCGCTCGTTGAGAACTCTGGCCTGCCGACGCCCTCATCGTGCGGTGGGACCCGCGCGGCTGTTCGGGTCACATCCGTGTGGGGACCGTCTGAGGGACTGGCCTCGAACAGGGTTCCTGATGCGGTGAGGCCCCCACAGGACGTCAGGCCGTCCCCGGGCCCACTCGCACCACCAGGCACGCGGGCTGCGCCACGAAGCGGAGGCGACCCGCCGTGGCGAGGACATCGCCGTCGACCTCGCACAGCTGTGGTGGATCGACCACAGCCGAGAGGTCGCGGCCCCGATCGCGTTGGAGCGTCGGACCGTCACCGCGCCTGGCGAGCACCCGGGAGGCCAGCCCGAGCCACTCGGTGAGGCTCTCCGGGCTGAGCGTCGCAACGTCCAACAGTCCGTCGTCGACCTCGGCGTCGGGGAGCAGCACCATGCCTCCGGTGAGCTCGCCGCAGTTGCCGACGACGACGGTGCGGGCCCGTCCGGCGGCCCCGGCGCGGCCGTCGACCACCAGGTCGAGCCCGAACGGGTCGTCGGTGAGGTGCTTGCCCCCGCTGGCGACGTACGCCGCCCA
>JBAWHI010000004.1:0-4425 GCA_049593675.1 Nocardioides sp. | reverse complement strand
GCCTGCGCGTCGCTGGAGCTCCTGCACGCGAGCGCGCTCGTGCACGACGACTACATGGACGCCTCCGACACCCGCCGTGGCCGCCCGGCCACGCACCGCCGGTTCGGCGGTGAGCATCGCTCGGCCGGCTGGCGCGGCGACCCGGAGCAGTACGGCGCCGCCGCTGCCATCCTCCTCGGCGACCTGCTGCTCAGCTGGTCCGACGAGCTGCTGCGCCGCTGTGGGCTCCCGATCACCCAGGTGGCGCCGGCGCTCGCGGTGTTCGACCGGTGCCGGTCCGAGGTGATCGCCGGTCAGTTCCTCGACGTGTCGGTGCAGGCCCGCGGGCGTGCCGACGTCGAGACCGCGATGACCGTGCTGCGCTACAAGTCCGCCAAGTACTCCATCGAGCGACCGCTCCACATCGGCGCCGCCCTGGCCGGTGCCGATGCCGAGACGATGGCCGAGCTGTCCCGCTTCGGCCTGCCGCTCGGCGAGGCGTTCCAGCTGCGCGACGACCTGCTCGGTGTCTTCGGCGATCCGGCCACCACGGGGAAGCCGGCCGGCGACGACCTGATCGAGGGCAAGCGCACCGTGCTGGTCGCGCTCGCCCTGGATGCCTCGTCCCCCGCCGAGGCCGCCCGCCTCGATGCCGCGCTCGGCACCCCGCTCTCGGTCGACCAGGTCGCCGATCTGCGCACCATCATCGACTCCTCGGGCGCGCACGCCCAGGTCGAGGCGGTCATCGGACACCTGGCCGAGCGCGCGGTCGCCGCGCTCGATGCCGCCTCGCTGGACGAGGACGCCCGCGAGGTGCTGCGCGGACTCGCAGCGTCGGCGACCCAGCGGGCCGTCTGAGACGTCTCGTCCGCGGGTCCGCCGGCGCGTGCCGCTAGAAGCCCATCGCCTGGGCGCGGCGCTTGACCTCCGAGCCGCGGTTCTCGCGCAGTGCGTCGATCGGGCGGCCGGGGTAGTCGTCGTCCGTGAACAGCCAGGCGATGCACTCACGGTCGTCGAAGCCGGCGTCGTGCAGCACGGTCAGCAGCCCCGGCAGACCCTTGACCGGCAACCCGTCCTGGAGGAAGTCGGCCGGAACCTGCTGCCCCGCGCCCGGGGTGGGGACGGCGGCGGCGAGCTCGTGATCGCGGATCATCGTGCGCACCTTGGCGACCGTCACCCCGAGCTGCTCGGCGGCGGTCGCCCAGTCCATCCACGCGGGGACGAGGGTGGCGAGATCGGCGTCGGAGAGTGGCTGGTGGTCCATGCCCACCAGTGTCCCATCCACCCTGTGCGCCACGCCGAGGGCGCCTCAACCCGCTCTCCGGGCCGGGCGTCCGTACGATTGGGCCACCGGATCCTTCCCCGTCCGGCCACAGGAGGGTCGCTGTGACGCCTGATCGGCGCTCGGATCGGCACGCCCCGGAGGGCGCCGCCGACACTGCGAGTGACCCCCGACGCGGCAGCTCGACCGACCACCTGACGGGTCGCGTCCTCGACGGCCGCTACCGGATCGGTGTCCGCATCGCCCGTGGCGGGATGGCCAGCGTCTACGAGGCCACCGACCTCCGCCTCGAGCGCACGGTCGCGGTCAAGGTGATGCACCCCGGCCTCGGCGACGACGACGAGTTCGCCGCCCGGTTCGTCCGCGAGGCGCGAGCCGCCGCCCGCCTCTCCCACCCCAACGTGGTCGCGGTCTACGACCAGGGCGATGACGCCGGCACCGTTTTTCTCGCGATGGAGCTCATCGACGGGATCACGCTGCGCGACGTGATCCGCAAGGAGGCCCCGATGGCTCCTGCCCGGGCACTCGCGCTGATCGAGCCGGTGCTCTCGGCGTTGGCTGCGGCGCACCGGGCCGGCCTGATCCACCGCGACGTGAAGCCCGAGAACGTCCTGATCGCCGACGACGGGAGGGTCAAGGTCGCCGACTTCGGCCTCGCCCGCGCCGTCAGCTCCGACACCCAGCACACCGCCACCGGCGGTGTGCTCATCGGCACCGTCTCCTACCTCGCCCCCGAGCTGGTCGTCGACGGCCGCTCGGACGCCCGGGCCGACGTGTACGCCGCCGGCGTGGTGCTCTTCGAGCTCCTGACCGGCGCGAAGCCGCACGAGGGCGAGTCGCCGATCCAGGTCGCCTACAAGCACGTGCACGAGGACGTGCCGGCCCCGTCCTCGCTCGAGCCCGGCGTCCCGCCGTACGTCGACGCGCTGGTCGCCCGCGCCACCGCCCGCGAGCGGAGTCTGCGACCCGCCGACGCCGCCGTGCTGCTGCACCAGGTGCACCGGGTCAGCCAGGCGCTCGCCGAGGGCGTCAGCGAGGACCCCGAGCTGACCGCCGACCTGACCCCGCTGCTGATGTCCGCCCAGCTGGTCGAGGCCCCCTCGCCGGACGACACCGCATCCGACCCGTTCGACTCCCGCGAGTTCGCGGCGCTGATGGCGCCCAGCGAGGCGGCCGCTCTGGCAGGGAGCGCCGAGACCGCCGAGCCGACCGCTCAGCTGCGCACGACCGCGCCCCCGCCCGAGAGCGGTCCTCCGGCGTCCGGCGGCCGTTCGCGACGCCGGCGCGGTCTCATCGCCACGGTGCTCGCGGTGCTGCTCGTCGCCGGCCTGGGCGTGGGGGCCTGGTGGTTCCTCGACGGCCGCTACACCTCGACCCCCGGCGTGCTCGGTCTGTCGAAGGCCGACGCCGCCGCCGAGCTCACCGACGCAGGTCTCGAGGTCGAGTGGGGCGAGCGGGCCTACTCCGAGACGGTGCCGAGCGGCCGGGTGGTCGCGACGGACCCCGGCCCCGGCGCCAAGGTGGCCGATGGCGGCACCGTGACGGTCACGCTCTCGCGCGGCAAGGAGCGCTACGACGTCCCTCGACTCAAGGGCATGAGCGAGGACGAGGCCCAAGACGCACTGTCCGACACCAATCTCGGCTACGGGACGACCACCGAGAAGTGGTCGGACACCGTGCCCGCCGGTCAGGTGATCGGCTCCACGCCGAAGGCCGGCCAGACCCTGCGCCCGAACACCGCGGTCGACCTGGTCGTCAGCAAGGGGCCGAAGCCGGTCAAGCTGAAGGACTGGGTCGGCAAGCCGGTCGACGACGCCATGTCGTGGCTGGACTCGAAGGGGATCGCTGGGAAGGTCACCGGCGAGGAGTTCTCCGACACCGTCCGGGACGGCTCGATCATCTCCATGGATCCCTCCGGAGGCACGACGCTCTACCGCGGCGACGAGGTGTCGTTCGTGGTGTCCAAGGGGCCGGAGCTCATCAAGGTCCCCTCGGTGCGTGGTCAGGGAGTGCAGGCCGCGACCGAGACCCTGGAAGGTCTCGGCTTCGAGGTCCGGACACGGGAGTCCTCGGGGTCGCTCGGACTCGGCTTCGTGTGGTCCCAGGACCCCGGCGGGGGCGAGAGCATCCCGAAGGGCTCGACGATCACGCTGACCCTCATCTGAGCGGGCCGTGCGCCGCGGGTAGGTTGTCGCGGTGCGCAACCCGATCGGAACCCACGTCCTGGTCGGCAAGGGGCTCGTCGACGGGGCCGTCGCGCAGGCCGACCTGCTGGGCTGCGAGACGTTCCAGGTGTTCACCGGCAACCCGCGAGGCTGGGCACTCAGCGAGGGCAGGCCGGCCGAGGATGCGCGCTTCCGCCAGGTGATGGGCGAGCGCGGCACCCGCACCTTCATCCACGCGCCGTACCTGGTCAACCTGGGCAGCCCCACGCCGGCGACCTACGAGCGCAGCGTCGCCTCGGTGGCGCACAACCTCAAGCGGGCGGCCGAGATCGGCGCCGAGGGCGTCGTGGTGCACACCGGATCCTTCGTCGACCCGGCGACAGGCGACGGCGCCGCGCGCTACGACGCGGCGATGAAGCAGGTCCGCGAGGCGCTCCTCCCCCTGCTCGACGCGGTCGCCGACGACGACGCGCCCTGGCTGCTCCTCGAGCCGACCGCCGGGCAGGGGCGCTCGCTGTGCGCGGGCGTCGAGGATCTGCAGCCCTATCTCGACGCGCTCGACTTCCACCCGAAGGCCGGCATCTGCCTGGACACCTGCCACGTCTTCGCTGCCGGCGCACCGCTCGACGAACCGGGCGGCACCACGGCCACCGTGGACCGGATCGTGGAGATCGGTGGGCCGGGCCGGCTGCGACTGGTGCATGCGAACGACTCGATGGACGTCCGCGGTGCGTTCAAGGACCGACACCAGCGCATCGGCGAGGGGCACATCGGCGAGGCTGCGTTCGCCGAGCTGTTCGCGCACCCGGCCACCGAAGGCGTGCCCTTCATCCTCGAGACGCCGGACTCGCGCAGCGCCGACACCCGCGACATCCCGCTGCTCAAGCGTCTCCGCGAGGAAGCGACGCCGTGACGAGCTCGACGCAGGCCCGGCTCGCGACCCTGGTCCTGCTCGGCATCACCGCCTGCTGGGGCTCGACGTTCTTCCTGATCCACGAC
>JBAWHI010000003.1:0-8346 GCA_049593675.1 Nocardioides sp. | reverse complement strand
CTCGCCGGCGTCGCGCGCCCCGGTCCCACGCTGCGCGACAACCTCGCCGTGCACGCGATGGCCCGGATCCTGCTGCACGGCCGGATCTCCAACATCCAGACCTCCTGGGTCAAGCTCGGCGTCGACGGCACCCGCGCGATGCTGCAAGCAGGCGCCAACGACGTCGGCGGCACCCTGATGGAGGAGACCATCTCGCGGATGGCCGGCTCCGAGCACGGCTCGGCCAAGACGGTCGCCGAGCTCGTCGAGATCGGCGCCGGCATCGACCGCCCCGTGGTCGAGCGCACCACGACGTACGGGCGCCACTAGTCCGATCAGCGCAGGCCGGCGCGCGTGCAGGCCGTACGCAACGCCCTGGTGCAGATCGACTCGACCGACCAGTAGCCATCGGCCACGACGGTCTCCTCGACGTTGCGCCGGGTGACCACCACCGGGTCCAGGAGGTAGGTCGGGACCCCCAGCGCATCGGAGCCGGCCGGGCCGGGGTTCGTGCCGCGCAGCGCAGCCACCGTGACCTGAGCAGCGGTCTGCGCAGCCGGCTCGACCGGACGGTAGGTCGTCATCAGCTGGGTGCCGTCGACGATCCGTCGGACGCCGGCGAGCGTGGCGCCGGCGCCGGTGATCGGCGGCACCGCCTCCGCCGCCCCGGCGGCACGCAGCGCATCCAGCGTCGAACCGGCGAGCGTGTCGTCGGCGGCATACACGCCGCTCAGGACAGCTGGTGGGTAGAAGACGAGCATCGTCTCGAGCCAGGTGGCGGTGGCGCCGGGGCGCTCGGGAAGCGCGTCGAACTCGCCCACCACCGCAGCTCCGCTGCGGTCGATGACCCGGTGCGCGCCCTCCTTGACCTGGAGCGCGCCCGGGTCGGTCGGCGCACCGTTGAGCATCAGCATGCTGCCCTGCCCGCCGTCCGCGTCGAGCAGGGAGCGGGCCTGCTCGCGCCCGACCTCGCCCTGGTCGAGCGCGATGTAGGCGTCGAGCCCCTCGAGCAGCGTCTCGTAGCCGACGACCTTCACGCCGCCCTCCTGGGCGGCCTCGATCAGGGGGGCGACCGCGACCGGCTCGACCGCATGGATCAGCACGACCCGCGCACCCGCGTCGATGGCCGTGGTGAACTGCACGACCTGGAGACCGGCATCGCCGGCGGCGTCGTAGTAGTCGACGGCGCAGTCCGCGCAGTTGTCGGCGACGGCCGACGTGAAGGCCGAGCTGTCGAAGCCGAGGGTGCGCCGTGACGGTCCCGGCATCATCACCGCGATCGTGCCCTCGCTCGGTGCGCTGGACGTCGGTGTCGACGCGGGCGTCACCGGCGGCGGAGCAGCCGCCGGCTCCTCACCGCTGCAGGCGGTCGCGCCGAGCAGCGCGCACACGAGCACCACAGCGACGGAGGCCGGTCGGACGAGCACGGGGTGCAGGCTATGCCAGTGGCCGCAGTAGCGTGGAGCCATGACGACTCATGGCGACGGCGATCAGGAGATCTACGGCGACTACAGCGTTGACGACGAGGACCAGCCCGGGAACATCGACGACCTCGGCGACAGCGATGTCGCCGACGAGCTCGACCGGGGCTACTCGCCGCCCGAGCGCTACTCCCCCGGCCAGGGCTACGGCAACACGCACTGGGAGGAGGCGCACCGGGAGACCATCGACCAGCGGGCCGGCCAGGAGGAGCCCGACATCGACCCGGACGACGACCGGCCCGGATTCCCCGACGGACGCGAGGTCGGCGGACGTCGCGCCGGCCGGTTGGTCGACCCTGACCAGGGGCGCGGGGAGGACGTCGAGCAGGACCTCGTGGGCGACGACGTGGGCATCGACGGCGCCGGCGCCTCGGCCGAGGAGGCCGCCATGCACATCGTCGAGGACGTTCCCGAGGATCGCTGAGCGTTACGAGAACGCGTTCTAGTTCGCGGCTAGGCTGAGGCCGTGCGCTTCTCGATCAGCACGGCCTTCCAGCCGCTCGACCAGCTGCCCACGCTCGCCCGCGCGGCCGACGAGCTCGGCTACCACTCGATGGCGATGCCCGATCACGTCGTCGACCTCGAGGAGCTGGCGACGCCGTACCCCTACACCGCCGACGGCGGACGACGGTGGGACCACGACACCGACTGGCCGGACCCGTGGGTGCTGATCGGATCGCTCGCCGCCGTCACCACCCGGCTGCGCTTCTTGACCTCGGTCTACGTGCCGGCGATCCGCAGCCCGTTCCAGGTCGCCAAGAGCGTCGGCACCGCGGCCGTCCTGTCGGGCAACCGGGTCAGCCTGGGAGTCGGGATCGGCTGGTGTCGCGAGGAGTTCGACCTGCTCGGCGAGGACTTCTCCACCCGGGGGCGACGCACCGATGAGGCCCTCGCGCTGATGGCCGAGCTGTGGAAGCCCGGCTGGACCGAGTTCGCAGGCGACTTCTACACCGCGCCGCGACTGGTCATGGAGCCGACTCCGACCGCGCGCATCCCGATCATCGTGGGCGGCCTCTCCGAGGTCGCGTTCCGTCGCGCTGCCCGACACGACGGCTGGGTCGGCGACATCTACACGACCGACGAGGCGATCGCGCACGCCGCCCGGCTGAGCGAGGTACGCCGCGAGGCCGGCGCCGAGGGCGACTTCGCGGTGATCGCCGCGCTCAGCGACGCCTTCCTGCCCGAGCACTTCGAGCGGGCCGAGTCGGGCGGCGTCACCGACTGCTGGACGATGCCGTGGGCCTACTACCACGGGCTCGACTGCACCGTGGAGCAGAAGGTCGACGGCCTGGAGCGATTCGCCCGGGACGTGATCGGGCCGCTCGGTCGATGACGGAGCGGTCTAGAGCGGACCAGGACGTAGAAGAGCCGCCGGGGTCTCGGGTCCCCGGCGGCTCTTGACCAACTGTAGCGAACCGCGCGGCCGGATGTGGCCCCCTCAGCGCAAGAAACCCTCAAGATCGGCCCGGGAGGGTCCCGCGAACCTCTGTTCGGGGTTTGTTCGGACTTGCCGAAGCCGGCGGCGCGGCGCCTGTCGGCGTCCTACTCTGCCGGTGAGCGGCCGATCCGCGGTGCCGCACCGGCTTCGGGGGACTGGTGCGTCATCGCGGGCGTCGCGCGCCACAGGGGCGAGGGTGGCGGGCCGAAGCGTGGCGCGAGGGCGTCGGCGGCCGCCAGGGCCGCGAAGCCCGAGATCATCTTGTCGACGATCGACGTCAGCAGGTTGACCGAGAACACCGCGAACACCAGGCTGTGGCTCGCGGCCCGGACCGTGCCGATCACGGCATCGGCACCGTTGCCGGTCACCCCGTCCAACGAGAAGGCGATGATCGGCACCGCCACCAGGGTGCACGCGAGCGCGACGAGGATGTTCAGCGCGAAGTACCGCGGGATCGTCGACCCCCAGCGCCTGGACCGGACCCCGTAGCCCCAGATCAGGGCACCGACGACGTTCACCGCTGCGAACGGGAGCGACTCGGGACCACTGACCCCGGCACCGGCGAAGTTCGTGACGACCCCGACGAGGGCACCGCTCCAGGGGCCGAGCACCACGGCGGCGATCGCCGTGCCGACCATGTCGAGGTAGATCGGGAGCCGCAGCAGGTCGACCACGATGCGTCCGACCAGGTTGATGACGACGCACGCGAGCATCAGGACCACCACGAACAGCAGCGGCCGCGAGCCGCTCGCCGTGCCCGGCGTCCCTCCCACGAGGGTCGCGGGCTCGCTGGGCGTCGGCAGGGCCGCGCTGGGGGTGGCGGCACGCCGACGAGCCTCGCGACAGGCCTCCGCCCATCGTTGCTGCTCCCGGTCGTCCTCCCCGAGAGCGGCCACGATCTCCAGGAGCAGGTCGGAGTCGATGCGTCGCCGACCGGTGCGGAAGGCGTCGTAGACGGTCGTGCGCCCCGGTCGGGCGGCCTCGGGAGCCATGCCGCGGGCGACGCGTGCTGCGGCGATGCGCGCGACGATGTCGGCGTACGACGGGTTGCCGGCCTCCGCGCGCAACCGCTGGAGGTCACGGGCCAGGTCGTCGTACGGGCCGGACGGGGCCGACGGGTCGTCCGTCATCGGTTCCCCCTTCGTGCGACGGTTGGGGGCACCCTACTGCGGCAGCGGCTCCGATCGAAGGTCCGTCACTCCCACTCGATGGTGCCGGGCGGCTTGGACGTGATGTCGACCGCCACCCGGTTGACCTCGCTCACCTCGTTGGTGATGCGGGTGGAGATCCGCTCGAGCACGTCGTAGGGCAGTCGCGCCCAGTCGGCGGTCATCGCGTCCTCGGAGGTGACCGGTCGCAGCACCACCGGGTGGCCGTAGGTGCGGCCGTCGCCCTGGACGCCGACCGATCGGACGTCGGCGAGCAGCACGACCGGGAACTGCCAGATGTCGCGGTCCAGGCCCGCGTGGGTGAGCTCCTCACGGGCGATCGCGTCGGCCTCGCGCAGGATGTCGAGACGCTCGCGCGTCACCTCGCCGATGATCCGGATGCCGAGGCCCGGGCCGGGGAACGGGTGGCGCCACACGATCTCGGCGGGCAGGCCGAGCTGCTCACCGACGAGGCGCACCTCGTCCTTGAACAGCGTGCGCAGCGGCTCGATGAGCTCGAACTCGAGATCGTCCGGCAGCCCGCCGACGTTGTGGTGGGACTTGATGTTGGAGGTGCCCGCTCCCCCGCCGGACTCGACCACGTCGGGATAGAGCGTGCCCTGCACGAGGAAGGCGACCTTCGCACCGTCCTCGGCCGTCGCCCCCTTCTCGGCGAGCACCTCGGCCTCGGCGGCCTCGAAGACCCGGATGAACTCCCGGCCGATGATCTTGCGCTTCTCCTCGGGATCCGAGACCCCGGCCAGCGCGTCCAGGAACTGCTTCTCGGCGTCCACGACCTTGAGGTCGGCGCCCGTCGAGGCGACGAAGTCCCGCTCGATCTGCTCGGTCTCGCCCTGACGCATCAGCCCGTGGTCGACGTACACACACGTCAGTCGATCGCCGATGGCGCGCTGCACGATCGCAGCGGCGACCGCGGAGTCGACGCCGCCGGAGAGCCCGCAGATCGCCTGCCCGCGATCGCCGACCTGGGCGCGGATCTTCTCGATCTGCTCCTCGACGATGTTGACCATGGTCCAGGTCTGCCGGCAGTGCGCGATCTGGACGAGGAAGTGCTCGAGCACCTGCTGGCCGTGCTCGGTGTGCAGCACCTCGGGGTGCCACTGGACGCCGGCCAACCCGCGGTCGACGTCCTCGAAGGCCGCCACCGGCGTCGTGCCGGTCGAGGCGAGCACCTCGAAGCCGGGGGGCGCCGCGGTGACCGAGTCGCCGTGGGACATCCAGACCGTGTGCTGCGCGGGCAGGTCCGCCAGGAGCGTGCCGGGGGCGGAGACCTCGACGCTGGTGCGGCCGTACTCGCGAGCGCCCGTGTGGGCGACCTCGCCGCCGAGACCGCTGGCCATCAGCTGGAAGCCGTAGCACATGCCGAACACGGGGGTGCCGGCCGTGAAGATGTCCGGATCGATCGCCGGAGCACCCTCCGCGTAGACCGAGGACGGTCCGCCGGAGAGGATGATCGCCTTCGGCTGACGGGCCAGCATCTCGGCGACGGGCATCGTGTGCGGAACGATCTCGGAGTAGATCCGCGCCTCACGCACGCGACGGGCGATCAGCTGGGCGTACTGAGCCCCGAAGTCGACCACCAGGACCAGATCATGCTCCGCCGGCTGATTCATGGGCACAGCCTATCGACGGCGATCCCCTGCCAGGACCCGGCCGGGGAGGGAGGGATGGCCGGGCCCTGACCGCCCACGCATCTGCTGGACAGAGCCTGGACATGGAACCCGGCGGTGGGAGGGAGCGTTACGGCCGGGTCCGCTGGCTCAACGACGGGTTCGGACCCCGGTTACGGCCTCGGGCACGCAGTTCCGAGGAGTTTCGCGACGCGGTGCGACGGCTTCAGCTGACCCCGACGATCGGCAGCCGCAGAGCGCCGGGCGCGTCGTCGGGGACGACGGGCGAGGCCGGACGCACCGGAGCGATCCGCTGGTATCCGTCGCCCACCGGCGGCCGCGGATCCGTCTCACCGCGGTTGGGCCAGAACGACATCGCGCGCTCGGCCTGGGCGGTGATCGTCAGCGACGGGTTGACCCCCAGGTTGGCGGTCACCGCCGACCCGTCGGCGACGTGCAGGCCCGGGTGGCCGTAGACCCGCTGGTAGGGGTCGATCACCCCGGTCCGTGGCGAGTCGCCGATCGCGCAGCCGCCCAGGAAGTGCGCGGTCAGCGGCATGTTGAACGCGTCCCCGACCGCACTGCCCGGCATCCCGCCCATGATCTCGGCCATCGTCCTGATCGCCTGGTTGCCGGCCGGGATCCACGTCGGGTTCGGCACGCCATGGCCCTGCTTCGAGGTGACGTAGCGCCGGCGCGTGCCCGGGATCCGCTTCGTGTACGTCGTGATCGAGTTGTCGAGGCTCTGCATCACCAGGGCGATGACGGTGCGCTCGGACCAGTGCTTCATGTCGTACAGGCGGGCGACGTCCCTGCGCTGGCGCCACATCTCGCGCAGCCAGGTCCGCCACCGCGGCTCGTCGCCGTCACCGTCGGTCAGCACCGACTGGAGCAGGGACATCAGGTTGCTGCCCGGGCCGTAGCGCACGGGCTCGATGTGGGTGTTGGCATCAGGATGGAAGCTCGAGGTGATGGCGATGCCCTGGCTGTAGTCGACGGTGGCATCGGGCGCGATCGCGCCGCCGATCGACTCCGAGTTGGTGCGCGAGAGGTGACCGAGCCGCTCGGACACGTGCGGCAGGTGCCCCTCGTCGCGCATGCGGTGCAGCAGTCGCTGGGTGCCGAGCGCCGACGCCGCGAACACCACCTGCTCGGCAGTGATCACCCGCCGGGAGATCCGGCGGTTGACCTTCGCCTTGGTGTAGCGGACGTGCACGTCGTAGCCACCGCCGTCGCGCGGGCGCACCCGGGTGACGGTGGTGAGCGGGAGGACGCGGGCGCCGTTGCGCTCCGCGAGGTAGAGGTAGTTCTTCACGAGCGTGTTCTTGGCGTTGTGCCGGCACCCGGTCATGCAGGAGCCGCAGCCGATGCAGGTGCGACGCTCGGGGCCGGCGCCGCCGAAGAACGGGTCGGCCACCTCCTGGCCCTCGCCCGCGCCGGGCCCGCCGAAGAACACCCCGACCGGCGTGGGGTGGAACGTCTCCCCCACTCCCATCTCGCTCGCGACCTTCTCCATCACCTCGTCCGACGGGGTGCGCAACGGGTTCTCGACCACGCCGAGCATCCGCTTCGCCTGGTCGTAGTACGGCGCCAGCTCCTCGCGCCAGTCGGTGATGTGACTCCACTGCGCGTCGGCGTAGAACGCCGGGAGCGGCTCGTAGAGGGTGTTGGCATAGACCAGCGAGCCACCGCCGACTCCAGCGCCGGAGACGATCAGGCAGTCGCGCAGCGCGTCGACGCGCTGGATGCCGTAGCAGCCGACCTCGGGGCGGAAGAGGTACTTCGAGACCTCGAAGGAGGTCTCCGGCAGGTCCTCGTCCTCGAACCGGGCACCGGCCTCGACCACGGCGACGCGGTAGCCCTTCTCCGTCAGCCGGAGCGCGGTGACGGAGCCTCCGAACCCGGAGCCGACGACCAGCACGTCGTAGTCGAGGCTCATGCGCGACCGAGCTTCTTGAGGAGACGGAGGTTGGCGGTCATCACCTTGGCGTACATCTGGTCGGACATGCCGAACTGCGGTCCGATCCGCATCACGCGCTGCGTGGCGACCGCCTGGGACTCGGTGAACCGCAGCACCCCCTCGGCGCCCTGGCGACGACCGGTGCCGGACTGGCGCATGCCGCCCATGGGGGTGTCGATGCTGGCGAACGTGGCGGCGAACCCCTCGTTGATGTTGACCGTCCCGCAGGTCAAGTGGCGGGCGATGGCGCGGGCGCGGTCGCCGTCCTGGCTGTAGACCGAGGCGTTGAGGCCGTACTCCCCGGCGTTCGCCCGGGCGATCGCGTCCGCCTCGTCGTGGAAGCGGTAGAGGGACACGACGGGCCCGAAGGTCTCCTTGCCGAAGCAGGCCATGTCGGGCGTGACCCCCTCGAGGATCGTCGGCTCGAAGTAGTAGGGGCCGAGGTCGGGTCGGTGCCGCCCCCCGGTCAGCACGCGCGCCCCCTTGGCCACGGCGTCGTCGACGTGGGCCTGCACCGCGTCGAGCTGGGCCTGCGAGATCAGCGTGCCCATGTCGTTGCCCCAGTCGAGCGTCGCGCCCAGCGTCATCGCCTCCGTGCGGGCCACGAAGCGCTCGACGAAGCGGTCGTAGACCTGGTCGGCGACGAACATCCGCTCGATCGAGACACAGAGCTGGCCCGAGCTGGAGAACGACGCCCGGACAGCGCCCT
>JBAWHI010000002.1:0-19908 GCA_049593675.1 Nocardioides sp. | reverse complement strand
GGCTCGGAGTCCTCGAGCCCCAGGGGGGCGACGGCAGGGATCACGGGCTCCTCGGGGCTGCTCCCCATGACCTCGTCGAGCAGCTCGTCGATCCGCTCGGCCAGCGCCTCGACCTGCTGCTTCTCCAGCGCCACGCTCACCAGTCGCGGCCCACGGCGGGCCTGGAGGAAGAACGTGCGCTGCCCCGGAGGGCCGACCGTGCCGGCGACGAACCGGTCCGGGGGGTCGAATCCGTGGACGAGAGGAGCCATGGTCAAACCCTAGGCGTTCGCCGAAGGGCCCGCGCCCCCGCCGACCACCGCGTCCGTGGCCGGCCGGCGCCGGGCCGGCTTCTTCCCGGCGGGCGGCGCCAGCCACGAGAGGTCGCCGGCGTGGGAGTTCGTGGTCAGCACATAGGGCCGGGCATCGGTGTAGCGGACGATGGAGGCCGAGGCCGGGTCGACGTGCAGTCGCTGGAAGAGGTCCAGGTGGACGCCGAGGGCGTCCGCGAGGACGGACTTGATCACGTCGCCGTGGCTGACCGCCACCCACACGGCACCGGGACCGTGCTCGGCCTCGAGCGCCGCGTCCCATCTCCGGACGGCGGCCACGGCTCGCGCCTGCATCGCGGTCATCGCCTCCCCACCGGGGAAGGCGGCGGCCGAGGGCTGGCTCTGCACGAGCGCCCACAGCTTCTCCTTGGCGAGCTGCTTGATCGGCCTGCCCGACCAGTCGCCGTAGTCGCACTCGGTGATGCCGCGCTCGATGCGTGCCCGGGGGGCACCCGGCTGGCGACGGGCGATCTCCTTCGCGGTCTGCCGACAGCGGGTCAGCGGACTGGTCACCACCTCGACCAGCGGCACCGCTGCGAGCCGCTCGGCGGTGCGAGCCGCCTGCTCGGCGCCGGTCGCGTCGAGCTCGACCCCCGGGAGCCGGCCGGCCAGGGTGCCGGATGCGTTCGCCGTCGTCCGGCCGTGGCGGACGAGGATCACCGTTGCCATGGCCGCGACTCTAGTGCGACTACGGTGACCTCGTGATTGTGGACTCCGCGCTCTACCGGGACGGCTCGCGCGTCGCCGGCGACGACGAATGCCGGGTGCTTCGCTCGCATGCGACCGAGCCGGGAGACTTCGTGTGGGTCGGGCTCTCGGAGCCGACCGAGGTGGAGATGCACGAGGTCGCCTCCGTCTTCGACCTGCACCCCCTCGCGGTGGAGGACGCCGTCAAGGCGCACCAGCGCCCCAAGCTGGAGCGCTACGAGTCGATGGTCTTCGTCGTGCTCAAGACGCTCTGGTACGTCGAGGCCGAGGACGCCGTGGAGACCGGCGAGATCGCGCTCTTCATCGGGCAGGACTTCGTCGTGAGCGTCCGGCACGGGCAAGGCACCGAGCTGCACCCCGCCCGCGTGCAGCTCGAGTCCGCCCCCAAGGTGCTGCGCCACGGACCGGGCGGGGTCGTCTACACGGTGCTGGACCACGTGGTCGACGGCTACCTGGCGGTGGGCGACGAGCTCGCCCTGGACGTCGACGAGATCGAGGGGTCGGTCTTCTCCACCGAGCGCACCAACGACGCAGCCCGGATCTACACCCTCAAGAGGGAGCTGGCCGAGGTCCGGCGCGCCGTCCTGCCGCTGCGCGACCCGCTGAACCGGCTCTCCAGCGGCGCGGTGCCCGGCGTCTCCGAGGAGGCAGGCCCGTTCTTCCGCGACGTCGCCGACCACCTCGCGCGGGTCTCCGAGATGGTCGAGTCCCTCGACGGGCTGCTCTCCACCGCCTTCGACGCCCATCTCGCCCAGGTCGCGGTGCAGCAGAACAGCGACATGCGCAAGATCTCCGCGGCGGTCGGCCTGGTCGCCGCCCCGACGATCGTGGCCAGCGTCTACGGGATGAACTTCCACAACATGCCGGGCCTCGGGACCGACTACGGCTACCCGATCGCCCTGCTGATGATGGCGGCCATCTCGGGAGGCCTCTGGGCCTGGTTCAAGCGCTCCGGCTGGCTCTGACCTCGGACGAGGCTGCGGCCCCGCGCCGGTGGTCCGGGGCCGACCCCGAGCCGGCTCAGGCGGCGATCACCCCGGCCGCGACGAGCGTCAGCGTGAGGGCGCCGAGCCCGATGCGGTAGACGACGAACGGCGTGTAGGAGTGCGTGGTGACGTACCGGAGCAGCCAGGCGATGGCGGCGTACCCGACCACGAACGCCGCCACCGTCGCGACCGCGGTCGGGCCCCAGCCGTAGAGGTTGTCGCCGTGCGGGATCTCCTTCAGCTCGAAGATCCCGGCACCGATCACGGCCGGGATCGCGAGCAGGAAGGCGTAGCGGGTGGCGGTCGCCCGGTCGTAGCCGAGGAAGCGGCCCATCGAGAGGGTCGCGCCTGAGCGGGAGACCCCGGGAACCAGCGCCAGCGCCTGGGCGAAGCCCATCAGGAGCGCGTCGCGCAGGGTCAGGTTCTTCAGCGTCTTCTCGGTGCCGCCCACGCGGTCGGCGATGCCGAGGACGATGCCGCCCACGACCAGCGTGGTGCCGATGATCCAGAGGCTGCGGAAGTCCTGCTCGATCACGTCCTTGAGCGCGATGCCGAGCACCACGATCGGGATCGACCCCAAGATGATGAACCAGCCCATCCGGGCGTCGAGGTGGCCGCGGTACTCAGCGTGGAACAGCGACTTCAGCCACATCGAGGCGATCCGCCAGATGTCCTTGCGGAAGTAGATGAGGACCGCGAGCTCGGTCCCGATCTGGACCACGGCGGTGAACGCCGCGCCCGGGTCTCCCCACCCCACGAGCTCCGGGAAGATCCGGAGATGCGCGCTGCTCGAGATCGGGAGGAACTCGGTCAGTCCCTGGATGATCCCGAGGACGATGGCCTGGAGGAAGTCGCCCACGGGCCGGAATCCTACGGTGGCCCGCCGGGCGTGCCGAGGCCCCCCGCCGTGGCGTCGCCGACTACCTTGTCGCCATGCAGCAGAGGCGAGTCGGCGCGACCGGCCTGTCGGTGTCCCGGATCGGGCTCGGCACGATGACATGGGGACGCGACACCGACGAGCACGAGGCCCGCGATCAGCTGATCGCCTTCGCCGAGGCGGGCGGCACCTTGATCGACACTGCGGCCGGCTACGGCAACGGTGCGTCGGAGGAGCTGATCGGCACCCTGATCGGGGATGTGGTCGCCCGGGACGAGATCGTCCTCGCGACCAAGGCCGGGATCAGCGCCCGTCGTGGGAGCCGCGACTACAACACCTCGCGCGGGCACCTGCTCGCCACCCTGGATGCCTCGCTGGGCCGGCTCGGCGTCGACCACGTCGACCTCTGGCAGGTCCACATCTGGAGCGACGAGACGCCGATCGACGAGACCCTCGCCGCTCTCGACACCGCGGTGCAGTCCGGTCGGGTGTCCTACGTCGGGGTCTCGAACTACTCCGGCTGGCAGACGGCCCAGGCAGCCACCTGGCAGCGAGCCGTCCCGGGCCGCGTGCCGCTCGCGTCCACCCAGGTCGAGTACTCCCTGCTCAACCGGGCCGTCGAGCAGGAGGTCCTGCCGGCGGCGTCGGCGCTCGGACTCGGCGTGCTGCCGTGGTCTCCGCTGGGCCGCGGCGTCCTGACCGGCAAGTACCGCTCCGGCACCCCCTCGGACTCTCGCGGTGCGTCGGCGCACTTCGCGAACTTCGTCGGCGCCTACCTCGACGAGCGCTCCGCTGGCATCGTCGAGGCGGTCTCGCGCGCCGCGGACGGCCTAGGCTGGACGGCACTCGAGGTCGCGCTGGCCTGGGTTCGCGACCGGCCCGGGGTCACCGCCCCGATCGTCGGAGCGCGGACCGCGGCCCAGCTGCGAGGTGCCCTCGGGCTGGAGGAGCTGCTCCTCCCCGAGGAGATCGTCGCCGCACTCGACGACGTCTCGGCAGACTAGGTCTCGGCAGACGAGGACCAGACCGGAGGGAGCCCCGATGTCCCGCGCGTTGCGCCGCCCACCCGCCCACGGGGTCGAGTGGGAGTTCGACAAGGTCTCGTTCTCGCGGGAGTTCTCCCGCAACGTCGTCACCCGGATGCTCGTCGAGCGTGCCGAGCACGGCGGCTGGGAGCTGGACCGGGTCCGCATCGGCGCGGACGGCACCCGGCGGGTCATCCTGCGGCGCAGGATCATCCGGGCGGTCCGAACCGCCTGACGAGCCTCCGGGCTACACCTGGTCCAGGAACCGGTCGAAGACCCGCGCGCCGAACTCGAGGGCATCGACCGGCACCCGCTCGTCGACACCGTGGAAGAGCGCGGTGAAGTCGAGATCGGCCGGCAGCCGCAACGGTGCGAAGCCGTAGGACCGCATGCCGAGCTTGCGGAAGTGCTTGGCGTCCGTGCCGCCGCTCATCAGGTACGGAGCGACGATCGCGTCGTCGTCCTCGGCCAGGATCGAGCGGGTCATCGCATCGACCAGGTGACCGTCGTACGGCGTCTCCCAGGGCTGCTGGTGGCTGACGAAGTCGATCTCGATGGCGTCGCCGACCAGTGCGGCCAGGGTCGAGAAGAACTCGTCCTCGTAGCCGGGGAGGAAGCGGCCGTCGATGTGGGCGGTCGCCTCGGTGGGGATCACGTTCACCTTGTAGCCCGCCCCGAGCATGGTCGGGTTGGCGGTGTTGCGGATCACCGCGCCCATCATCCGGGCGGCGCTTCCGAACTCCTCCACGAGCGACTCGGCGTTCTCCGGGGTGGCCTCCTCGCCGACGAGCTCGCCGATGGCGGCGAGCAGCGTGCGCATCGCAGGCGTCAGCCGCACCGGCCAGTCGTGCGCGCCGATCCGGGCCACCGCGCCTGCCAGCGTGGAGACCGCGTTGTCGCGGTTGATCATCGAGCCGTGGCCGGCGCGGCCGCGAGCGGTGAGCCGCATCCAGGCCATCCCCTTCTCGGCGGCCTCGATGAGATAGACGCGCCGGCCTCGCACGGTGGCGCTGAACCCGCCCACCTCGCCGACTGCCTCGGTGCAGCCCTCGAGCTCCTCGGCGTGCTGCTCGACGAGCACCTGCGCGCCGTGGTGACCACCCGCCTCCTCGTCGGCGGTGAAGCAGAGCGTCACGGGCCGCTCCGGCACCCGCCCGGTCCGCTGCCGGTCGCGCACGACGGACAGCAGCATCGCGTCGAAGTCCTTCATGTCGACCGCGCCGCGACCCCAGACGTAGCCGTCCTGGATCTCGCCGGCGAACGGGTCGACCTGCCAGTCCTCGGCCGCTGCGGGGACGACGTCGAGGTGGCCGTGAAGCAGCAGGCCGTCGGTCCGGGTGCCGGTGCCGCCCCACTGAGCGACCACGGAGGTGCGGCCCGGTGTGGCCTCGTAGAGGCGGGACTCGATGCCGACCTCGTCGAGCAGCGTGGCGACGTACTCGGCCGCCTTCCGCTCCCCGGGACCCTCGGCGTCGCCGTAGTTGGAGGTGTCGATCCGGATCAGCTCCCGGCAGAGCTCGACGACCTCGGCGGCGGGGTCCTGTGGCGTCTGCGTCATGGGTCCAGCATGTCACCGTGCGGCCCGAACACCAGCCCTGAGCGCGGCCCCTGCAAGCCCCCCACTGACGGCGTGGTGCCGATGCGGGACTTCGTCGGACCCTTTGCTAATCTTCCACCGCACTCGTCCGGGTGGCGGAATTGGCAGACGCGCTAGCTTGAGGTGCTAGTGCCCGTATTAGGGCGTGGGGGTTCAAGTCCCCCCTCGGACACTGGAAGGCCCCGGCTCCACGGGGCCTTTCTTCATTTCCCGGCGTGCCGGGCGTGGTTGTCTTGATCTGTTCAAGTTTTTGCACCAGACTCAGCCACGTGCCCACGACGACCGACTACGAGCGGATGCTGCGCGACGCGTCGCTGCGCGTCACGCGCCCCCGGGTCGCGGTCCTCACCGCAGTGCACGCGCACCCGCACGCCGACACCGACACCCTGATCGGCGCCGTCCGCGCCGACCTGGGCGACGTCTCCCACCAGGCGGTGTACGACGTGCTCCGCGCGCTGACCGAGGCGGGCCTGCTGCGGCGGATCCAGCCGTCGGGGACGGTGGCGCGCTACGAGTCCCGCGTCGGCGACAACCACCATCACCTCGTCTGCCGCGGCTGCGGCTCGATCACCGACATCGACTGCGCGGTCGGCGCGACCCCGTGCCTGACCGCCGCCGACGACCACGGCTTCACGATCGACGAGGCCGAGGTCATCTACTGGGGGCTCTGCCCCCGCTGCACGACCGCTCGACCTTCCCAGTGAACCGCCCGATCGCCAGTTCGAAAGGCTGACCATGACCGACAAGCAGGACACCAGCGGATGCCCCGTGATGCACGACGGCGCCTCAGGAGGGGCGTCGGGCAGCGAGAGCGAGAACCCGGCTCTCGATGCACCGACCCCGAAGACCGGTGGCCGGCCGCGCACCAACAAGGACTGGTGGCCCAACCAGCTGGACCTGACGGTGCTGCACGCACACTCCCCGCAGGGCAACCCGCTCGGAGCGGACTTCGACTACGCCGCCGAGTTCGCCAAGCTCGATCTTGCTGAGCTGCGCCGCGACGTCGTCGAGGTGCTCAACACCTCGCAGGACTGGTGGCCCGCCGACTTCGGCCACTACGGCGGCCTGATGATCCGGCTCAGCTGGCACGCCGCCGGCACCTACCGCATCCACGACGGCCGCGGCGGCGCCGGGGACGGCAGCCAGCGCTTCGCGCCGCTCAACAGCTGGCCCGACAACGGCAACCTCGACAAGGCGCGGCGCCTGCTGTGGCCGGTGAAGAAGAAGTACGGCCAGAAGATCTCGTGGGCCGACCTGATCGTGCTGGCCGGCAACGTCGCGCTGGAGGACATGGGCTTCACGACGTTCGGATTCGGCTTCGGCCGCGAGGACGTCTGGGAGCCGGAGGAGATCTTCTGGGGCCAGGAGGACACCTGGCTCGGCGACGAGCGCTACAGCGGGGAGCGGGAGCTCTCCGACCCGCTCGGCGCCGTCCAGATGGGCCTGATCTACGTCAACCCGGAGGGCCCCAACGGCAACCCGGATCCGCTGGCCTCGGCCCGCGACATCCGCGACACCTTCGCTCGGATGGCGATGAACGACGAGGAGACCGTCGCCCTCATCGCCGGTGGTCACACCTTCGGCAAGACCCACGGTGCCGGTGACGCCGCCCTCGTGGGCCCCGAGCCCGAGGGCGCACCGCTCGAGGAGCAGGGGCTCGGCTGGAAGAGCGCGCACGGCTCGGGCAAGGGTGCCGACGCCATCACCTCCGGGCTCGAGGTCACCTGGACCACGACGCCGACGCGGTGGAGCAACGACTTCTTCAAGCTGCTCTTCGCCTACGAGTGGGAGCTGACGAAGAGCCCCGCCGGCGCCCACCAGTGGGTCGCGAAGGACGCTGAGGACATCATCCCCGGCCCGACGCCGGACTCGCCGAAGCGCAAGCCCACGATGCTGACCAGCGACCTCGCGCTGCGCTTCGACCCGGCCTACGAGAAGATCTCGCGCCGGTTCCTCGAGAACCCGAACGAGTTCGCACGGGCCTTCGCCAAGGCCTGGTACAAGCTCCTGCACCGCGACATGGGCCCCGTCGGGCGTTACCTCGGCCCGTGGGTCCCCGAGCCGCAGCTGTGGCAGGACCCGGTCCCGGCCGCCACGGGTGAGCCGATCGGCGACACGGACATCGCCGCCCTGAAGGCCGCCGTCCTGGAGTCCGGGCTCTCGGTCTCCGAGCTCGTCTCGACCGCGTGGGCGTCGGCTGCGACCTTCCGGTCGACCGACATGCGCGGCGGCGCGAACGGCGCGAGGATCCGCCTGGAGCCCCAGCGCAGCTGGGCGGTCAACCAGCCCGAGCAGCTCGCGGCCGTCCTGGCCAAGCTGGAGGGCATCCAGAGCGAGTTCAACGCAGCGGGCGGCGCACAGGTCTCGCTCGCCGACCTGATCGTGCTCGCCGGCTCGGCTGCGGTCGAGAAGGCGGCCCGGGACGGCGGCGTCGACGTGACGGTTCCGTTCCGCCCCGGGCGCACCGACGCCTCGCAGGAGCAGACCGACGTGGAGTCGTTCGCGGTCCTCGAGCCGCGCGCCGACGGGTTCCGCAACTACCTGCGCGACGGGGAGAAGCTGCAGCCGGAGACCCTGCTGGTCGAGCGCGCCTACATGCTCGGCCTGGTCGCGCCGGAGATGACGGTCCTGGTCGGCGGACTGCGCGCTCTCGGCGCGAACGTCGGCGGCGCCACCCACGGCGTCCTCACCGACCGTCCGGGCGTCCTGACCGGCGACTTCTTCGCGAACCTGCTCGCGCCGGGACGGACCTGGAAGGCCTCGGAGGCCGAGGAGAACGTCTACGAGATCCGCGACGGCGACGGCAGCGTGGCGTGGACCGCCACGGCCGTCGACCTGATCTTCGGCTCGAACTCCCAGCTGCGGGCCCTGGCCGAGGTCTACGCCAGCGACGACGCCCAGGAGAAGTTCGTCCACGACTTCGTGGCCGCCTGGACCAAGGTCATGGAGCTGGACCGGTTCGACCTCCGCTGAGCACCTGCTGATCATCGGACGAGAGGGTCCGGACGCCGTCGCGTCCGGACCCTCTCTGCCGGAATCACACGATTGTCTTTTAACGCGACACGCCGACCGGCATCCTTGACAATTTCCGTCACACCGTTCCCATCAGGGCTCATCTGTCCCTAGACTCCCACCCGTGACGCTGCGGAGACACCTGCGAGCGCCCCTCACCACCGCTCTGTGCACAGCGGTGGCCCTGGGGCTGCTGACCCTGGCCCCGGCCCCTGCCCCGGCGGCCGCGCCGCGCTCGGCTCCGAGCGCCGAGCGGTCCCTGCTCGACAGCCAGCCCAGCGGGGTCAAGGGCCACCGTGGACCCGGCGCCGTCTTCAAGCGCAGCTCCTACCTCTGCTACGGCTACCAGGACTGCCGCGACAAGAAGATGGGCAACTCCGGCTACGAGAAGAACAGCCGCACCATGTACTGGCGGATGTACTCCGGGCACAACTGCACGAACTACGCGGCCTACCGGATGGTCCGCAGCGGTCTGCCGAACGAGCGGCCGTGGTCGGGCGGCGGGAACGCGACCTACTGGGGCACCTCGATGCCCCGCATCACCGACGACGTGCCCCGCGTCCGCGCCATCGCCTGGTGGCGCGCCAACGTCGGACCGGCCGGATCCGCCGGTCACGTCGCGTTCGTCGAGGAGGTCGTGTCCAAGGACGAGATCGTGATCTCGCAGGACAGCTGGGGCGGCGACTTCTCGTGGGCGAGGGTCACGCGCGGAAGCGGCAACTGGCCCAGTGGCTTCATCCACTTCAACGACAAGCCACTCACCAACAAGTCCGCCCCCGCCGTCGATGGGGTCGCCAAGGTGGGCTCGGTGCTCAGCAGCACCACGGGCAAGTGGAAGCCCACGAGCGTCGACGTGAGCTACCAGTGGTTCGCGGACGGCAACAAGATCCGCGGTGCCACCAACGAGACGTTCAAGCTCACCAAGGCCCGCCTCGGCCAGCGCGTGAGCGTGAAGACGTCGGCCGCCAAGGTCGGCTACCCGACCCGCACGGCCACCTCGGCGCCGACCGAGGCGGTCCTGCCGGGTCAGCTGAGCAGCCAGACCCCGCCGTCCCTCAGCGGCGTCGCGAAGGTCGACTCGGTCCTCACGCTCGACACCGGCACCTGGTCGCCGACGCCGGGCTCGCTCTCGATCCGGTGGTTCGCCGACGGCCAGCGCATCGAGGGGTCCGGCACCGGATCCACCACGCTGCCGCTGACGCCGGACCTGGCCGGGCGCGCCATCACGGCCAGCGTCACGGCCAACCGCTCCGGCTACGACCCCGTCAGCGCGGACTCCGCGCCGTCCAAGGCCGTCGCACCGGGCAACTTCCGGATCACCGCACCTCCCAGCCTGAGCGGCGACGCCGCGCCCGACGGGACCCTCGGCGTCGAGCCGGGCGACTTCCGTCCGTCCGATGCGACCATCGACTACCAGTGGCTCCGCGACGGCGAGCCCGTGCTCAACGCGACCGGGCCCGACTACCAGATCTCGAACGTCGACCTCGGGTCGCGCATCGCGGCACGGATCATCCTGAGCCGGGCCGGCTACACCTCGACCACGGTCGACTCCCCCGCCACCGCCCGGATCAAGACGGACCCGAGCTTCCAGCTGCAGGTCGAGCGTCTCAAGCACCGGGTCCGGGTGCGGGTCGCGGTGACCGCTCCCGGTGTCGAGACCGTGTCGGGTCCGGTCGCGATCCGCATCGCCGGTCAGGTCGAGAAGCTCGATCTCCGCGCCGACGGGACCGCCCGCGCCACGCTGAAGGGGATGCGTCCTGGCGAGCGGACCCTGACCGTGCGGTACGGCGGAAGCCGGAGCGTGAACAAGCTGGTGGCGGTCCGGACCGTCAGGGTGCGGTAGCCGCCAGGTCGGTGTCGGTCTCGGTCGTCGACTCCGTCTCCGGGTGGTAGCCGCACGCGTCCTTGGTCGTGACCGCCGCGCCCGGCTCGCTCGTCGACCCTCCGCCGCGCTTCTTGGGTGCGAGGGCGCGGGCGACCATCTCCTGCATCCAGGTGTAGTCGGGATCGCCGGAGTAGAACTGCTCGGAGGAGACGAAGGCGATCGACCGCATCTTCTTGCCCTTCACCTCGAGCGCCAGGTCGACGAAGGCCGGCATCAGGTCCCGCGGGATGTCGGTGCGCAGGATCTCCTCCCCCGCCTTCGCCAGGTCCTGGTAGCGGCGCAGCACGTTGAGCGGGTCGGCCTCCTCGACGATCGCGTCGACCATGCAGCGCTGGCGCTCCATCCGCTCGTAGTCGTCGGAGCCCCACCGCCCGCGGGAGAACCACAGGGCGTGGAACCCGTCGAGGTGCTGGTCCGGGCCGGGCTCGAGGTATCCGGTCGGCGGGATCCCGAGGTCCGTGTTGCCGTTGATCGCCACCGGCTCGTTGATGTTGACCGTCACGCCGCCGATGGCGTCGACCAGCTGCTGGAATCCGAGCAGGTTGATCAGCATGTAGTAGTCGACGTGGGTGTCGAGGCTGCCCGCGACCGCCTGCTTGATCGCGTCGGCACCCTCGTTCTCCGACTCGCCGAGGATCCCGGGGTAGAGGGTCGGGATCTGGCCGTAGACGGCGTTGAGCATCCAGCTGCCCGGGTCGCCCTCGCCCCGGAAACCCTCCGGGAACACGTCGTGGAGCGGGCTGTCCTCGGGGAACTGGGCGTTCATCATGTTGCGCGGCAGGCTGAACATCACCGACTTGCCGGTCCGGGTGTCCATGCTGAGCAGGATCACCGAGTCCGTGCGGATGCCGGTCCGGCCCACCCCTCCGTCACCGCCGAGGAGCAGGACGTTGACCCGGTCGCGGCCCGCCCACGGGTCCTCCTCCGTCACGTCCTCGGGAATCGTGGCGTTCTGCTCGTCGTCGAAGACGGTGGCGACGAAGTGGGCCTGCGTGTTCGCGATCCGCACGCCCTGCACCGCCGGCAGCGCCACGAGGACGCACAGGAGCGTCACCACGAGGGCGCCGAGGGACCGCTCGAGCCGGGACATCCCCCGCGGCCGTGCCATCGCGTACGTGGTCACGACCGTGAACGCCCAGACGAGGAAGAGCACGCCGATCGCCGCGGCGACCACCCGCAGCCGGGCAGGATCGAACGCCAGGTCGACCATGCTCCCGAGCTCGAGGTTCGTCGCCTGCCACCCGTAGTAGACGAGCGCGCCCACCCCGGCCAGGAACGGCAGCAGCACCGCCCACCCGAGCCGACGCCGCGTCCAGAGATAGCCCGCGCCCGGCAGCACGGCACCGAGGAACATCACCCCGAGCGCTCCGGCGAGCGTCCGCGCCCGCCGGAAGGCCCGCGGCGGCCTCGGCGCTCGGTGCCGCGGGCGCGCCTCAGGCGCAGGCGTCTGCCTCGACGTCGCCATACGGTCCTCCCGGCCGGGTGTCGCCGAGGAGATTACCTGCGTCAGGCCGGAATGCCGGCTTCCCGCGCGTACGTCGTCCCGCGCTGCTCGCGGACCCAGAGCTCGCCGTTCCCCGCGATCGGACCCTCGGCAGCGAGCTCGCGCTTGAGCACCTTGTTGGTCGCCGTGCTGGGAAGGTCCGGGGCGATCCGCACGAAGGCCGGCCAGGCCTTCGCTGAGAGGTCGGCCTGGGAGGCCAGGAACTCCTCGAGCTCGCCCGGCGTGAGCGTCGCGTCGTCCTGGAGCACGATGGCTGCCATCACCTGGTCGCCGACGTTCTCGTCCGGCACGGCATAGACCGCGACCCGGTTGACGGCGGGAAGTCGCTGGAGCACGCGCTCGATCGGTGCTGCCGCGAGGTTCTCCCCGTCCACGCGCATCCAGTCGGCGGTCCGGCCGGCCAGGTAGATCCAGCCGTCCGCGTCGCGGTAGGCCAGGTCGCCCGACCAGTACATGCCGTGACGCATCCGCTCGTCGTTGGCCTGCTGGTCGTTGTAGTAGCCGCCGAAGTAGCCGCCACCGGTGGTGTTGACCAGCTCGCCCACTGCCGCGTCGGCGTTGACCAGCCTGCCCGTGTCGTCGAACTGCGCGACCGCGCACTCGGTCACGGTGTCGGCGTTGTAGATCGCGACCCCGTCGAAGCCCTTGCCGATCGATCCCTTCGGCGTGCCCGGTTCGCGGGTGATGATGACCGCGAGCTCCGTCGAGCCGAAGCCGTCCAGCACGTCGCAGGCGAAGCGCCGGCTGAACTCGTCGATGTCTCGGTCGCTGGCCTCGTTGCCGAAGGCGACGCGCAGCGTGTTGTCGGCGTCGTCGGGCGCCTCCGGGGTCGCCAGCACGTAGGCCAGCGGCTTGCCGACGTAGTTCATGTAGGTCACCTGGTAGCGCCGCACGTCTGCGAGGAACCCCGAGGCGCTGAACTTCGCCGGCACGATCGTGGCGCCGGCGCAGACCGCCGGGCTCCAGCCTGCGGCCACGGCGTTGGAGTGGAACAGCGGCATCGCGACGTAGCAGACGTCGTCCGCGCCCAGCTCGAAGCGACCCTGCAGGTTGAGGCCCGAGAACAGCACCATCAGGTGGTTGACCTGCACCGCCTTGGGATCGCCGCTGGTGCCGGAGGTGAAGATCATCATGAAGGTGTCCATCGCCTCGACCTCGCGGTGTGGCGTCAGCGGACCCGCACCGGCGATCAGGGCGGCCCACTCCTCGCTGGAGGTGTCGAGGACCCGGACACCCTCGAGGTCCAGGCCCTCGAGCAGCGCACGGTGCTCGGCGTCGGTGACCAGCAGCTGGCACTCGGCCCGGCGGACGTCCTGGAGCAGCCCGTCACCGCGCCGCGTGTTGTTGATGCCGCACAGCGTGTAGCCGCCGAGTCCGGCCGCGGCCATCGCACGCAGCATGTCGGGGGTGTTGCCGAGCAGTGTGCCGACATGCATCGGGCGATCCCGGTCGGCCAGACCGATCAGCGCTGCGGCGACCGCCGAGGCCTCGGCGACGTGCTCGCGCCAGGTCCAGCTGTCCTCGCCGTAGCGCACCGCGACACCGTCGTCCTCGGCACGCTCGCGCAACAGCTGCTGAATGGTCTCCGGCATGGTGACTCCTCGCCCCTCGTGTGCAGTTGACACGTGTCAAACTAGGCGAGGATGGGCTAATCTGCAACACGTTCTAGTGACCGCGATCACCCCACCGGGAGCTCCCATGCCGAGCCGTCCGACCCGCCGGCCCAGCCGCTACGCCGCACTGAGCCGCGACCAGCTGGCTGTGCTCGTGCCGGAGCTGCTGCTGATCGGGCAGCTCATCGACCGATCCGGCATGGCGTGGTGCATCTCGGACTTCGGCCGTGAGGAGATGGCCCAGATCGCGATCGAGGAGTGGGCCGGCGCCAGCCCGGTCTACACGCGCCGGATGCAGCGCGCGCTCGGCTACGAGGGCACCGACGTGGTGACGATCTTCAAGGGCCTGCAGCTCGACATCGGCGCTCCCCCGCAGTTCATGGACTTCCGCTACGACGTGCTGGACCCCTGGCACGGCACGTTCCACCTCGACCACTGCGGTGCCCTGATGGACGTGGAGCCGATGGGTGAGGACTACGTGCGCTCGATGTGTCACGACATCGAGGACCCCACCTTCGACGCGACCGCCGTCGCGACCAACCCGAAGGCGCAGGTGCGCCCCGTCCACCGGCCACCGCGCACGCCGGCGGCGGTCGAGGCCGGCCGGCGACCTCACTGCGCATGGACGGTGACCATCGACGACTCCCACCCCGAGGTCACGCCCCTGGCGCCGTACTACGTGATCGCGCGGACCCGGGCCGCCGGCCTGGAGCTGGACCCGATCGATCCGGCCGACCCCGGCGCCGCGGACTACGCCGGCCCGCTGCTGTCGGACGTCGACTTCGGCGCGTTCTCGCACTCGGCCCTGACGCGGATCGCCGACGAGGTGTGCCTGCAGATGCACCTGCTCAACCTCTCCTACGTCCACGCGGTGCGACAGCGCGCCCGCGACGACGATCATGCCCAGGAGATCACGACCAAGCAGCTGATCGGGATCGCCGGCATCGCGGCCGAGCGGATCGGCCGGGCGCTGAGCCTCAGCGACCCGATGCGGGTGCTCGAGCTGCATCCGTTGCTCAACCCCGCGGCCTACCTCGACGCCTCGATCGAGGGCGACAGCCTGGTGGTCGGTCCGTCCGCCGCCGGGGATGACGCCGCCTGGATCTCCCTGTGCGGACCCGGGCGCGAGGCTCCGCTCCGGGCGCTGCTGCGCGGCCACGACCCCCACCTCGACATCGAGATCGAGGGGACCCCGCAGCGCTGGACCGCAACCGTCGTACGTCGCCCCGAGCCGGCGCCCGAGGCCGCCGAGGTGGCCGTGACCCGGTTCAGCACCGGCTCGTCGTTCGCGTTCCAGCCCCGTCGCTCGCTGCCGCTCACGCCGATCTGAGCCGCCACCGCCGAGCCGTGCTGGCCCGGGGTCGGCATACTCGATGCGTGCCTGTCACCCGCGGCTTCTTCGGCAAGGACCGGTCCCAGCGCTCGGCCGAGCACCCGGACCGGTTGCCGCCCGGCCAGTACGACACCGGCAGCTCCTGGCCGACGTTGACAGCCGAGGCCACACCGCGCGTCGACCTCGACGCGTGGCAGCTGAGCGTCGACGGGCTCGTCGACGCCCCGACGAGCTGGTCCTGGCAGGAGCTGCGGGGCCTCGACGGCGCCACGTACGCCGGGGACATCCACTGCGTGACCACCTGGTCGAAGCTCGACATGACGTTCACCGGGGTCAGCGTCGACACCCTCCTCGACGCTGCCCGGCCGGCCGCGGAGGCGGGCTTCGTGATGGCGCACTCCACGACGGGCTACACCACGAACCTGCCCCTGTCCGATGTCACGGGCGGCAAGGCGTGGGTCGTGTGGGAGGTCGACGGGAAGCCGCTCCCGACCGGGCACGGCGGTCCGGTCCGGCTCCTGGTCCCGCACCTCTACTTCTGGAAGTCGGCGAAGTGGATCACCCGACTCGAGCTCATGGCCCGCAACCGGCCGGGCTTCTGGGAGCAGAACGGCTACCACGACCGTGGCGACCCGTGGCTCGAGCAGCGCTACCAGGGCGACCCGTGACCGACGCGCCGACTCCGGCTCCCGCCGGTGGCTGGACGACCGGCACCATCGTCGAGCTCGACCACCCGACCGACCGCCTCGTGCGACTGCGCTTCCACGTCGACGGGCGCCTCGACCACCTGCCCGGCCAGCACTACGTCGTCCGCCTGCGCGCTCCCGACGGCTACACCGCCCAGCGCTCCTACTCGGTCGCCTCAGACCCCGACGACCCGTTGCTGGAGCTCCTGGTGGAGTGCCTTCCCGGCGGCGAGGTGTCCGGCTTCCTCCACGACACCGCCGAGGTCGGCGACGTGCTGGAGCTGCGGGGTCCGATCGGCGGATGGTTCGTCTGGGAGGGCGACGTCGCGGCGGTGGCGATCGGGGGCGGCAGCGGCGTCGTCCCGCTGGTGGCGATGGCGCGCTACGCCAGGCGCCTCGGTCTCCAGGACCGGCTCCGAGTCGTCGCGGTCGCCCGCACCTGGGAGGAGCTGCCCTACGCAGCCGAGCTGCAGCGCTACGGCGCGTTCATCGCGCTGACCCGGGAGAACCTCGGCGACCGGGTCGCGGCACCGCCGTACCACGACGAGCTGGAGCCGTACCTCTCTGACGTGCAGCGCGCCTATGTGTGCGGGTCGGTCGGTTTCGCGTCCTACGCGACCCGTCTGCTCGAGGAGTGCGGCGTCGACACGGACACGATCCGCGTGGAGCAGTTCGGTGAGACCGGCTGACGCACCCTAGGATCACCGCATGCTCATCCTGGGAATCATTCTGTTCGGCATGCTCATCGGCGCCGGCGCACAGCTCATCCTCGGTCGCGACGGCGGCAGCGTCGACTGGACGATGGCGATCGTGGCCGGACTGGTCGGCTCCTTCATCGGTGGCCTGCTCTTCAGCCTGCTCTCCGGTGACGGCATTGAGCTGCGCGCGAGCGGGATCATCGGCTCCCTGATCGGCGCCATCGTCGTGACCCTGATCTGGCGCTGGGTCGCGGGCCGCTCGAAGACCGCGTGACCCGGGCGGGCGCGAGCGCGTGAGCGCGACCTTCGGTCACTTCCGGGTCGGGTTCGTCACGGGTTCGACGCCCGACAAGTGGGCCCGGACCTGGCGGGAGCGCTATGCCCGCGACCCACTGGAGCTCATCCCGCTCGTGGAGTCCGAGCAGGAGGTCCGGCTCCGTGAGGGCAGCCTCGACATGGCCCTGGTGCGACTGCCGGTCGACCGCGACGGCCTGCACTGCATCCCGCTCTACGAGGAGCTGCCCGTCGCCGTGATGGGCGCCGAGCACCTGCTCACGCTGGCCGACGAGGTGAGCCTCGAGGACCTGGACGACGAGCAGCTCGTCGCCCCCGAGCGCTCCGGGTGGGTGCCCGGCGCGACGCAGCTGGACTGGCCGGCGATGTCGGTGAAGGACGCGGTGGAGGTGGTCGCCTCGGGCACCGGTGTGCTGGTGGTCCCCATGTCGGTCGCGCGCCTGCACCACCGCAAGGACGTGACGTACCGCGTGGTGAGCGACCTACCGGCCACGACCGTCGGACTCTCCTGGCTCCTGGACAACGACGACCCCTGGGTGCAGCGCTTCATCGGCATCGTCCGCGGACGGACGTCGCGCAGCTCGCGGGCGTGAGTCACCCCACAGACCGGGCTCGAAGCACCCCGCGGGGGGCCGGCACGTGTGGTAGGGATTCGGGGGTGACTACCCAGGAATCGCCCCGGAGCACCCCGATCCGTCGCACCGTCGAGGCACCAGCCTCGGACGTCGTGCCCCACCCAGCCCTCGACCAACCGGTCGACGACCGGACCTCTGCCCGGGCGCCGCTCGACCGGGTGGTCTTCGGGGTCACCGCCACGCTCGCGGTCGCCTTCCTCCTGTGGGGCTTCATCGACACCGACGGCCTTGCCGAGGCGTCCGCCACCGCACTGGCGTGGGTGATGGGCAAGACCGGGTGGCTGTTCGTGACGACTGCCAGCGCGATCGTGGTCTTCGTGATCTGGCTGGCCGTGAGTCGCTACGGCAGCATCCCCCTCGGCCACGACGGCGAGGAGCCGGAGTTCCGGACCGTGTCGTGGGTCGCGATGATGTTCAGCGCCGGCATGGGGATCGGCCTGATGTTCTACGGCGTCAGCGAGCCGATCAGCCACTTCGTGACCCCGCCGCCGGGCACCGGTGAGGCCGGCAACCCCGAAGCCGTCCAGCACGCCATGTCGACCACCCTCTTCCACTGGACCCTCCACCCGTGGGGCATCTACGCCCTGGTCGGCCTCGCGATCGCCTACGGCGTGTACCGCAAGGGCCGCGTCCAGCTGGTCTCGGCAGCGTTCGAGCCCCTCCTGGGTCGTCGCGTGTACGGGGGCACCGGCAAGGTCATCGACATGCTGGCGATCTTCGCCACGCTCTTCGGCTCCGCGGCCTCGCTCGGTCTCGGCGCCCTCCAGATCAGCCGGGGCCTCGAGGTCGTCGGCTGGGTCGGCTCGGTCGGCAACGCCGTCCTGATCGGCATCATCGCCTTCCTGACCATCGCGTTCGTCGTGTCGGCCGTCTCCGGCATCGCCCGCGGCATCCAGTGGCTGTCGAACATCAACATGGTCCTCGCGATCATGCTCGCGCTGTTCCTCTTCGTCCTCGGCCCCACCGTGTTCATGCTCAACCTCATCCCGACCTCGATCGGCACCTACTTCGCCGACCTGCCGTCGATGGCCGCCCGCACCGCCGCCGAGGGGCAGACGACCGGTGACTGGCTGGAGTCCTGGACCGTCTTCTACTGGGCCTGGTGGGTCTCCTGGACGCCCTTCGTGGGCATGTTCATCGCGCGGATCTCGCGCGGGCGCACGATCCGCCAGTTCGTCGCCGGCGTGCTGCTCGTGCCCAGCGTGGTCAGCGTGGTCTGGTTCTGCGTCTTCGGCGGCGCGGCGATCAACCTGCAGCAGAACGGCACCGACATCGCGGGTGCCGGTGGGATCGAATCCCAGCTGTTCAACACCCTCGACGCCTTCCCGCTGGCGACGGTGACCACGATCCTGGTGATGCTGCTGGTCGCGATCTTCTTCGTGTCCGGCGCCGACGCCGCCTCGATCGTGATGGGGACCCTCTCCGAGGGCGGCACCCAGGACCCGCGCCGTCCCACGGTGATCTTCTGGGGTGTCGCGACCGGCTCCGTGGCGGCGGTCATGCTGCTGGCCGGCGGCTCCGATGCGTTGACCGGCCTCCAGACGATCACCATCGTCGCGGCCCTGCCGTTCCTGGTGGTGATGATCGGGCTCGCGGTCTCGCTGATGAAGGACCTGCGCAGCGACCCGATGATGGTGCGCCACCAGTACGCCAGCGATGCGGTCGAGCAGGCCGTCATCCAGGGCGTCACCGAGCACGGCGACGACTTCGTGCTCTCGGTCGAGCGGGACCCGGAGGCGGAGGGCGAGCACCCCGCCCGCTGACCCGGCACCGCCCCACCCGCTGGCGGGGCTCGCTCGACCACCACCAGCGGATCCGCTGGCGCGGGTCCCGGTCTCGACACGCCGGACGCGGCTTCGTCCCTCAGCCGCACGGCTCGCTCGACCACCACCAGCGGATCCGCTGGCGCGGCTCCGCTACCAGCTGGTGGCGAGCGGTCGACCCTCGTGGAAGCCCGCCGCCGACTGGACGCCGACGACCGCCCGCTCGTGCAGCTGCGCGAGCGAGGCGGCGCCGGCGTACGTGCACGCCGAGCGCAGCCCGGAGCAGATCTGGTCGATCAGGTCCTCCACGCCCGGGCGGACCGGGTCGAGGTACATGCGCGAGGAGGAGATGCCCTCCTCGTAGAGGCCCTTGCGCGCGCGGTCGTAGGCCGACTCGCCGGACGTCCGGTTCGCGACCGCGCGGGCCGACGCCATGCCGAACGAGACCTTGTAGGCGCGCCCGTCGGAGTCCTGCATCAGATCGCCCGGCGACTCGTGGGTGCCGGCGAACCAGGAGCCGACCATCACCGAGGACGCACCGGCCGCCAGGGCGAGTGCGACATCGCGCGGGTGCCGGACGCCGCCGTCGGCCCAGACGTGCTTGCCCAGGTCGCGCGCCGCCGCGGCGCACTCCAGGACGGCGGAGAACTGGGGACGCCCGACGCCGGTCATCATCCGCGTGGTGCACATCGCGCCCGGGCCGACGCCGACCTTCACGATGTCGGCGCCCGCCTCGATCAGCGCGCGGGTGCCCTCGGCGGAGACGACGTTGCCAGCGGCGACCGGCACCTGCGGGTCCAGCGCGCGCACGGCGCGCAACGCCTCGACCATCCGGTCCTGGTGACCGTGCGCCGTGTCGACCACCAGGCAGTCGACACCCGCCTCGAGCAGCTCCTCGGCCTTCTGCGCGACCTCGCCGTTCACGCCGACGGCCGCGGCGATGCGCAGGCCGCCGCTGGCGTCGACGGCCGGCTCGTAGAG
>JBAWHI010000001.1:0-24940 GCA_049593675.1 Nocardioides sp. | reverse complement strand
CACCCAGGTCGCCCTTGACCCCGAGCGCATCGAAGAGCGCGTACCCCGGCACCAGGGCGATCGCGATGCCGAAGAGCGGGAGCAGCTCGCCGTGGCCGACCAGGTCGAGGAGCCTGCGCAGCAGGAGCGCTCCCGGCACCGCGAGCACGAGCAGGAGCGCCCAGGGAGACGGCGCGTGACCCTCGGCGACACCGATGAAGACGACCGCGGCCAGGTCCTGGATCACCAGGATCCCGATCGCGGTGCGCCCACCGAAGGACCGGGTCGCGCCACGCTCCTCGAGCACCTTGACCACGAAGACCGTGCTCGAGAAGGAGAGCGCGAACCCGACCAGGAGCCAGGTCCCGAGGTCGTCGCCGACGAGCCCGACACCGCCGAGGGCCAGCAGACCGAGCAGGACAGCGGCGATCAGCGTCGTGCCGAGGAGGTTGACGCTCGCGGTCACCCAGACCTCGCGGCGCACCAGCGAGCGCAGGTCGATCTTGAGACCCACACCGAACAGCAGCACGGTGACGCCGAGATCGGCGATCGTCTCGAGCTGCGGGCCGCCCTCGACCCCCAGCGCGCGCAGCACGAAGCCCGCGACGAGGAACCCGACCAGCGGCGGCAGCCGCAGGACGCCCGCGATCACCCCGCCGGCGAGACAGCCCATCAGGATCGCCGAGGCGTCTCCCATCCCGCGGTCCTCCCGTCGACATCACCTGCGGTGCCATCCTCGCAGCCCGGGTCTCGTGCCGGGACCGTCGCCGACAGGTGCAGGGCGTCGGACGGGATGGATCGGCACACGGAGCCGCCGGCCCCTTGGTGCCGAGGCGACCGGCAGCGGGCGGGCTCTCGGCTCTCAGGAGCGGGTGGCCCACCAGACAGCGAGGGCACGGTACTTCTGCTCGTCGTACTGCAACGGCTCGTAGTAGTTCCCGATCACCGTCGTCTGCTGCAGATCGACGCTGCGCACCGACGGCGGGCGGCGGACGTAGGCGTGGGAGAACGCGTAGGCGTCACCGGGCGAGACGAACAGGGTCACCCCCCGCGCCGGCGTCGACCGCTCGTCGAAGTACGTCGCGACGTCATCGATCGTCTGCGATACCTTCGCGGCGCTCTTGTAGGGAGTGGTCGAGAGGCTCGCGGTGAGGCCCCGGCGGTTGGCGTAGCTGCAGCGCAGGTCGTCGCTGCTGGAGGAGCCGGTCGCGGTGGCGACCTTGCCCAACAGCTTCTGGATCGGACGGCTGCGGGGCGGCGGACACTCGTCGGGCAGGTCGATCGGGAAGTCGAACATGACCGGGTCGCCCTGCTCGAGCATCCGGCCGAGCAGCCGTTCGACCTGCGCCGGCCGCGGCTTGTCGAACAGCTGGACCATCACGGAGTACGAGCCGTCGCTGGCCCAGCCCTGCCAGAACTTGTCGCCGTAGGCGTTGTAGCGCACGAGCCGGGCCTCGTCGCCGACGTCGAGCCGGACCGGCTTCTCCGTGCTGACCTGCTCGACCGCCTCGACCGGCGAGACGTCGGGCTCGAGGCTGAACCCGAAGTAGGCGGCCCAGCCGCCCTTCGGGCTGTCCTCGGGGCGAGGCACCAGACAGGCGCTCGTGCGCGAGTCGGTGGCGAAGTCGCGCACCGACCGCTCCAGATCCGCCGACACCCGCGCTGCCTCCAGGTCGGTGGCGGTGAGCAGGCCGCAGGGGTCGATCGGCTCCGGCGGAGGTGGCTCCTCCGTGGCCGACGACCCACCACTCTCCGACGACGAGGCGGGCGTGGTCTCGGAGCTGCAGCCGGCCAGCAACAGCGTCGTCGCCGCGATCGCCACCACTGCTCGCAGCCCACGCCGTCCCCCTCGCATGGTGGAGCGATGCCCGCCCGCTCCCTCGGTCAAACCGCGGCGATCCTCGCTGCAGGCAGGTCCTCGCGCGGTCAGCGCTCCCGGGCTTCGCGAGGGCTCCGCGTCATCGCCGTCCCAGGTCGCGCGGACGGCCACACCGCCTCGTCAGGACCGGCCCCGGTCCTGCGCGTCACCGCCGACCACTCGTCTCCTCACAGCGCGAGTGCATCGAGATCGTGGAGGAAGACCGACGCATCCAGGCGGTGGGCCAGCTCCCGGGCGATCGCTGCATGATGTCGCATCGACCTCGCGTTCCCGAGCGCCCGGTGCAGCAGCGCCAGCGTGGTGTCGACCGGCCCATAGCTGCAGGTGCCTTGCCAACAGGTCAGGCCGGTCCAGGGGTCCAGCTGAGCGAGGTAGGCGGTGGCCAGCGACCGATGACCGATGAGCGCTGCGGCCCGGCCGGCACTGAGCCGCGACGCGAGCCATGTGAAGTCCTGAGGCGCACCATGGAGCGCCAGCTCCGCCGACCGAGCGGCGCCGGCCGGGTCGGTCTCGACCATCGCCAGGCTGGCCGCGGCCCGCCAGGCCGGCACTCCGGGTTGGTCCCGGATCAGGCCCTCGATGCTCTCGAGCAGCTCGGGCAGACGCCCTTGCGCCAACCGCAGCGCGAGCAGCTGTCCGCCATAGGCGGCGAAGGCCCGCGAACCCGAGACCGGCGCGAAGGTCGCGTACGCGTCCTCGCTCAGCAGCTCCGCGCCACTCAGGTCGCCCTCGAGGTGGGCCAGCGCTGCGCTGGCGTACAGCGCAGACCACCGACGTCCGATGTCGCCCACCCGGTCCACCAGCAGACGTAGCCGACGCACGTGCTCGCGAACCGCTGCGCCGTCGCTGTGCTGCAGGGCGGTCGAGAAGAGGAGGTGGTGAGCCTCGAACTCGGCGACCGGATCTCGGGCCGCCTCGGCCAGCCCGAGCAGCTCGCGCCCGAGCCGGTCCCGACGTCGCAGCTGGTCGGGTGTGCCGATCGCCAGGTAGGCGTAGGGCAGCACCGCCCGGCGGACCTCCGGCGAGTCGGCGTCACGCTCCGCCTCGTCGAAGAGCTCCCGCGACGCCCCCGGCTCGCCCACCATCGAGAGCGCCAGACTCGCGGCCGACCGGATCCGGGCCCGGGCCGGCCGGTCGTCGACCACCTCCAGGGACCGCGCCAGCAGCCGTCCCACCTGATCGTGGGGCTGTCCGGACTCCGTGGTCGTGCCCAGCGCCAGGACGGCGACCGCCGCGTCGGCCACCAGATCCGCCGACCCGATCTCGACAGCTGCCTCGAACGCCTCGACGAGCACGTCCACGTGCCGCCGGTCCCCTGCCAGCCGCAGCTCGTTGCCGTGGGCCACCAGGAGCCGGAGCGCCACCTCAGGAGCCTCGGGTCGATACCGTCGGGCGACCTCCAGGCCGCGGTCGTACCACTGCGCCGCGTCGAGATGGGCGCCGAGCCGTGACGACTCGACGGCTGCGCCGAGCGTGGCGGCGAGCGCGGCGTCCGGCGACAGGTCGCTGGCCGCGAGCAGGTGGCCCGCTGCGGCCACCACGTGGCCCAGGTCGAGCATCCGCTCGCCGACGGCCTGGTGCAGCTCCATCCTCCGACCAGCCGCGACCTCGCGGGCGAGCACGTACTCGACGACGCCGTGACGAAACCAGAGTGCGCGGTCGCGTCGCTGCAGCACGTGCGTCGCCACGGCTCGTGCCACGCCTTCCGTCGAGCTGAACTCGGCGACGACGGACTCGGGCGCCCCGCTACCGGCAACGGCTGCGACCTCGACAGCGAGCCTCGCCGCCGCGCCGAGCTGGCCCATCCGGGAGCGGACCACATCGGCGAGCGAACCGACCACCTCGGGAACCGCCGGGGACTCCAGTAGCAGGGTCAGGAAGGCGGGATTTCCTCCCGACATCTGCTGGTACCAGCAGATGTCCGGGCTCACATCCGCCGACTCGCCCCCGCGGTGCGCGCCGACGACTGCCGCGATCGCCTCCCGGTCGAGGGGGGCGAGCTCGATCCGTGCCCATCCTGACCGGGCTTCGGCGACGAGCGGCCGACGGGCCGAGGCGATCAGGGTCACGTCCGGCTGCGTGGCAGCGCGGGTCAGCGCATTCAACGTCGACGGCCCGGCCAAGTGCAGGTCGTCGACGACCAGTGTCACCGGCCGGGACCGTGCGAGGCGGCCCACACTCGCCACGAACGTGTCGGCGAGGCTCCGGACCGGCGTTGAGGGGTCATGGGTCAGGCTCTCCAGGAGGGTCATCAGCTCGGCGAGTGGCTGGTCGGGGGTGTTGGTGCACGCGACGAACGCAACGGTGTCGCCGCCGGCCCGCATCCGGCGCGCCACCTCCCTCAGCACCGTGGTGACTCCCCCGCCCTCCTCGCCGTGCACCTGAATCCGAGCGGACGAGTCGCGGAGTCGCGCCAGCTCGGTCAGCGCGTCCTCGCGGCCTAGACAGAGGTCCCCGTTTCGCAGTGAGCTCGGAGCCCCGACTCGGCGCAGCAGCTCGTCGGTGGCGGTGAGCAGGGGCCCGGGGTCCAGGCCGAGCTCGTCGCGCAACGTGCGACGAGCCCGGTCGAGCACCGCCAGAGCATCGCCACGGCGCCCCGCGTCGTCGAGCGCACGCGCCAGGAGCGCCCAGCGCTGCTCGTCGTACGGGGTCTCGACGACCAGTCGCTCCGCCTCGGCCACCGACCAGGCGCTCCAGCTGCCCTGCAGCGAGGCGGAGAGCCGCAGCGTCTCTGCCGCCATCAACAGCTCATCGGCGTACCGAGCGGCCGAGTGGGGGACGAGGCCGTTGCGAAGAGCGGCGAAGGGCGCCCCTCGACGCCAGGTGAGGGCTGCGTCGGCGCCATCTCGCGCAGCAGCTGCGTCGCCGGCAGCGAGCCGGCCCCCGGCGAACCTGACGAGGTCGGCGACGACCTGGACGTCGGTCGACACCCCGAGTCGATAGCCGCTCGACGTCGTGGAGACGAGCTGGTCGCCGTACCGGGCCCTCAGACGGCTGACCTGGTTGGCGAGGGACGCGCGGGCGGTCCGTGGCGACTCGACACCCCAGACGGCCTCGACGAGGTCCTCGATCTCGACAGGTGACGACTGGGTTGCCAAGCGAGCCAGCAGTCGCGCCTGGATCTGGGTGACCGGGTGGGCGCATCGCCTCCCATCGACGGCGCGCACCACTTCCGTGGCACCCAGGACCGCGATCAGCAGCTGCGGTGCGACGGGTTGCGCCATGCCCGCCATCTTGTGCCACGCGGCGCTGCAGCGAGGCCGAAACAGGAAGCCAGTCGTTGTTAGCCGCCCGTTAGCGACGAGTGGTCTCATGCCCATGCCGGACCACGTCGGCGGCTCACCACGTGAGCGACCGTCCCCCGGCCGTCGTTCTCGCCGAGAGGATCTGCCGCCATGGCCAGCCTGCCGTCCTTCGCCCGACGCACGTGGTGCTGGCCCGCCACGGTCTCCGCGGTCGCCGTGCTCATGGCCACCGCCGGACTGGTCGTCCTACCGCCCCACTCCCCGGCCGACGCCTTCGCTCCGCCGATCGTGGACATCCCGAAGTGCTACCCCCGCTCGTTCGGTTCGGTGATCGACTGTCCGACGGACCTGCGCAACAACGGCTGGGGGGAGGCCGGAACCACCAGGGTGGTCGGCACGGCCTCACCGGGGGCCACCTATCGCGTCGAGTTCAGCCCGCGAGTGCCACCGTGCCAGTGGTCGAACGAGTCCGGTTGCTACACCCGGATCGAGCAGTACGCGCCCGGCAACGTCTACTACCTGCGCTATGGCGCCAGCCTCTCCGACCAGCGCCTCGCGACCAACATGACCGGGTCGATGTCCTCCGAGGACGCCGCCAGCTGGTCGCCCGGGTACGGCGTGTGCAAGGCGGACTGGAACGGCGTCTACGCCGACGGCGGCGACTTCGCCGAGCGGGCGGAGGCGGTGCGCGACTGCTCCCTCGAGTTCCGCTACTCCAGGAGCGACGACACGCCGGTGCCCCTCGACCGGCTCCTCGGCCCGACCTGGGTGCGGATCTCCTCGTCGATCACGGTGTGCGACGCGGCGAACGCCGGCGGCTGCACCCAGAGCCACGGCGAGGGGGCGACGACGCTGGTGCGCATCGACGGCGACATGTGGGAGTCACCGGTTGCCACCTGCGAGACCGTCTCCCAGTCCGGGCCCGGCGGATCGGAGATCCGCTTCGACGGCGACTCATCGGTCAACACCCAGCTCGACTCGGTCAAGTCGTGGGCCTTCAGGCCTGCGAACGTGACCGTGCGCTCCAGCGACGGCTACTACCGGCACGACAACACCGCCTACGTCAGTGCCGCGCCTCCGGGCACCCTGCGCGCGACGTACCTCCTGCGGTCGTGGCAGGGAAGCAGTGAGGCGACATGCACCGCCACGGTCCAGCCCTACACCCCTCCGGACACGTGCGGCCTGATGGGGAAGCCGAAGCTCAAGGGCGCCGCCCGGGTGGGGAAGACGCTCAAGGTCAAGGCACCCGGCTGGCAGGTCTCCGATGCCGAGATCTCCTATCGCTGGAAGGTCGGCGGCACCAAGACCGGCAAGGACTCGCGCCGGCTCAAGCTCACGGGCAAGATGCGCGGCAAACGGGTCGCCGTCACCGTCACCGCAACGGCGCCCTCGTGCGAACGGCACCGAGCCACGCTGCGGGCCGGCAAGGTGCGCTCCTCACGCTGAGCGGGCTGAGCGGGCGCCTGGACCCTGGCCCACCACCGCCCGCCCGCGAAGCGGATGGTGGCAGCACGACGGCCCCGCACCTGGTGCGCGGGGAGGACGGTCCTGGCCGGCGGGCTAAGGCAACGGTCGTCTGCGCAGACCCAGGCAGTCCGTGAGTGCATGCCCTCGTGAGGGGTCGTCCCGCGCTCCCGTGCGGTTGCCGACCGGGTCATGCAGCGGGTGCGTCCTAGTGGAGGCGCACCGGGTCGTCGTCCTTCGGTGCGGAGTCCTCGACTGGGGTCCCGTGTCGCCACGACATGAACTGCCGGATCGCAAGAGCCACCGCTTGCCACGCCACGTAGCACGGGGTGGCCACCACGGTGCCAACCCCGAGGGCGATGAGGAGCTCCGGGGCAGAGCCGCCGGAGCCAAGGCCCGTCAGGATCAGCGCCCAGAGCGCTATCGCGACCAGCCATGGGGCGACCCACGTCAGCGCCTCCTGCTTGGTGGAGAGGCTCCCGCCCGCGTAGACCGCCGCAAGGAACAGGCTGCCAGCGAGGACGTACCCGCCGCCGATGAGCGAGAGTGGCCACGCGCCGAGAGCCGCTGGGACCAGGAGCCACAACGCTCCTGATGCCAGATTGCTGACCAGCACGGGGTGGTCGAACCTCGCTCGGTGTCGTGGGGCTGGCGTCACGCGTCGATTATCGGTCACTGCGCGGACAGATAGGGCTCCGTCGCCCGGTGAGGCCCACCCACGCCCCGAGACGACGAACGCCGCTCCGGTGTCCCCGTGTGGGGGACTCCGGAGCGGCGCTCCTCAGACTTGCGTCTGCTCGGCTCCAGATCTCTGTCTGCAGCCCCTGGCGGTGGCGGTGGGATTTGAACCCACGGTGGGTGTGACCCCACACAACATTTCGAGTGTTGCACCTTCGGCCGCTCGGACACGCCACCGCCGAAGAATGTACCGGAGCGGCCGGTCACGGGCGAAATCGCCTCACGGTCCCCAGCCGGGATCGCGGTCGGTCACGCCGGCGGCTCGGTCGAGGGCCGACGCGCCCGGGTCGGAGGCGAGGAAACCCAGGACGATGTCATGACCGGTCCTCGATGCTGTCAGAATGTGGCCACACGACGTGGCATCGGTCGCGGCCCAAGGAGGACGTTGGATGCAGGTTGCACCCGTCAGGCTGAACACGGGCGTCGCCGCCTCCTTCGCGATCGGGGCCAGCCTCTTCGCGCTCGGCTCCATCCCGCCCTACATCAACGCGGTCGGGGCGTCGGCCGACGCTGCGACGTACGCCGTCGGCTCGATCTTCTTCACCCTCGCCGCGTTCGGGCAGCTGGTGCAGGCCCAGGACCCGTCGCTCGTCGACGTCACGGCCGAGACGCAGCACCGTCCCGTCCCCGTGCCCCGGTGGCGCTACCGTCCCCATGACCGGGGATGGGCCGCTGCCGCCTCCCAGTTCCCCGGCACGGTCTTCTTCAACGTCAGCACCTTCCTCGCGCTGGTGCACAACGCGACGGCGGCGCAGACCGACCAGCACGTCTGGCGCCCGGATGTCTACGGGTCCGTGCTGTTCCTGGTCGCCAGCACCTTCGGCATCCTCGCCGTCGGCCGGGTGCGCGATCTCCGGCCCCGGTCGGGCGCCTGGTGGGCGGCCTGGCTGAACATGGTCGGCTCGATCGCCTTCATGGCGTCGGCGATCGGCAGCTACGTGATCCCGAGCACCGACGAGCTGCTGGATGCTCCGGTCGCGGTCTACGGGACGCTCCTCGGCGCGGTCTGCTTCCTGCTCGGCGCCCTCCTCCTGCCCCTGGCCTGGCGCCAGGACCTCCGGGCGCGGCTCGTGCCCACCCCGGGGACGTAGGAGCTCCGCTCACTCCACCAGCAGCACGTGCAGGATCCGGGGACCGTGGACGCCCTCGACCCGGTCGAGCTCGATGTCGCTGGTGGCCGACGGCCCGCTGATCCAGGTGTGGGGCCTGGCCGGGTCCAGCAGCGGCAGCGCGTCCGGCACGTCCGGGACGATCTGGTCGGCGCGCACGATGCAGACGTGGCGGTCCGGCACCAGCGAGATCGCCCGACGACCCTGGCCCGGTCCGTGGTCGAGCACGATCGTGCCGGTCTCGGCGATGCCGACCCGGGCCTCGGTCACGACCGCGTCGTAGGCGTCGAGGTCGTGCGCGGTCAGAGAGCCGTCGTCGACGGTCGCGCCGGCGACCTCCACCCCGAGCCCGCGAGGTACGACGACCCGTGACCGCTCCGGGAGGGCCGACGCCACCCGCTCGCCGAGGTCGGCTGCCGGACACCGCTCGACGACGGCGCGGTAGTCCGCGACCCGCTCGGCGAAGTGGGCGACCACGTCGTCCAGCTCGGCGATCCGCGGCGCCGGCGACACGTCGTACCCGCCCTCGACCCCGGTCAGCGCCGCCCGCACCCGGCCGAGGATCTCCTCGCGGGCGCTCATCGCCGTCCTCCGTCCGTGCGCTTCCACCAGGCTCGGAACGACTCGCGCGGCGGCGTGGGAAGGTCGCGTGCGGAGGTCCACCCCGAGGCGCCGAAGCGACGGGCGACCCGGACCCCCAGTCCGGCGAACCGCTCCCCGAGGCCGAGCCGGCGGGCGTCCGAGAAGACCGCCGAGGTCGCCTTCATCGCCACGGCCTCGGCCTTCGGCCGTCCACCACGATGAGCGTCGACCACCTGGGCCCGCTGGTCGACGAGGACCGAGGGGATGTCGATCAGCACGGGACACACCTCGAAGCAGGCACCGCACAGCGACGACGCGTAGGGCAGCGAGTCGACCTGGTCGTCATGCCCCACGCCCTTCAGCAGCGGGTTGAGGATCGCGCCGATCGGTCCGGGGTAGACCGAGCCGTAGGCGTGGCCGCCGGTGCGCTCGTAGACCGGACACACGTTGAGGCAGGCCGAGCAGCGGATGCAGCGCAGCGCCTGGCGACCGACCTCATCGGCCAGCGCGTTGGTGCGTCCGTTGTCGAGCAGCACGACGTGCACCTCCTGCGGACCGTCGCCGGGCGTGACGCCCGACCAGGTGGAGGTGTAGGGGTTCATCCGCTCACCGGTCGACGAGCGAGGCAGCAGCCGCAGCAGCGGGTCGAGCTCGGAGAACGAGGAGACGACCTTCTCGATCCCCACCACCGAGACCAGCACCTCGGGCAGCGTCAGGCACATCCGGCCGTTGCCCTCGGACTCGACCACGACGAGCGTGCCGGTGTCGGCCACGGCGAAGTTGGCGCCGGAGACGCCGACCTTGGCACGGAGGAACTTCTCGCGGAGGTGGGATCGTGCGGCGGCCGCCAGGACGGCCGGCTCGTCGGTGAGGTCGGCGGGCGCCGGGCGTCCGACCTTCGCCATCTCTCGCAGGAAGATCTCGCGGATCTCGGCGCGGTTGCGGTGGATCGCGGGCACCAGGATGTGCGAAGGCAGGTCGTCCCCGAGCTGGACGATCAGCTCGGCGAGGTCGGTCTCCCACGCCGCGATCCCGGCTTCGGCGAGCGCCTCGTTGAGGCCGATCTCCTGGGTCACCATCGACTTGACCTTGACGACCTCGTCGACGCCATGGCCCTGCACGATCGAGGTGACGATCGCGTTGGCCTCGACGGCATCGCGCGCCCAGTGGACCGTCGCCCCGTGGGCGATCAGCGACGCCTCGAGCCGCTCGAGCTGGTCGCCGAGCGAGCGCAGTGCCGCCTCCTTGACCCCGGCACCGGCCCGTCGGAGCTCCTCCCAGTCGGAGCTCTCGTTGACCTCGTCGACCAGGCGCTGACGCTTGGCCCGGATCGTGCCGGTGGCGTGCGCCAGGTTGTGGCGCAGCTGGGAGTCGGCCAGCGCCGTACGCGCTGCCTCGGGGAAGGCCGGCATGCCGACGAAGGTGCCGCTCATGAGACCCGTCTCCTGGTCGTGCCGGTCGCCCGGGTGGGGGCGGTGGCTTCGGCTCGGTCTGCAGCACCAGGACCGAGCCCAACCCACCGCCCGCTGCGGCTCGCCCGCACCGGCGGTGACTTCGGCTCGGTCTGCGAGATCCCAACCGAGCCCCACCCACCGCCCACCGGCAGGACCCCGCTCACGAGACCCCCTCCGTCGCCGCCAGGATCTCGGCCAGGTGGACCGTGCGGACGCCGGCGCGCTGGCGCGAGAGCAGACCGCCCACGTGCGTCAGGCAGGAGTTGTCGCCGGCGACCAGCACCTCCGCGCCGGTGTCGCAGACCCGGCGGGCCTTGTCGGAGCCCATCGCGACGGAGGTGTCGGCGTTCTTCATCGCGAACGTGCCGCCGAAACCGCAGCACTCCTCGGCGCCCGGGAGGTCGAGCAGGGTCAGTCCGCGGACCTGCTCCAGCAGTCGGCGCGGCCGGTCGCCGACGCCGAGCATGCGCAGCGAGTGGCAGGTCGGGTGGTAGGTCACCGTGTGCGGGTAGTAGGCCCCGACATCGGTCACACCGAGCACGTCGACCAGGAACTCGGAGAGCTCGTAGACCTTCGGCGACGTCACCGCGACCGCCTCCGCGAGCGCAGGATCACCGGACCGACGCGCGACGATCGAGTGCTGGTGTCGGGCACAGCCCGCGCACGACCCGGACGGCGTCACGACGGCGTCGTAGCCGGCGAACGCGTCCACGAAGGTGCGTACGACGGGGACGGCCTCGTCGAGGTAGCCGGTGTTGACCATCGGCTGGGCGCAGCAGGTCTGCGCCGCCGGGAAGTCCACGTCCACCCCGAGACGGCGCAGCAGCGTCACGACGGCCCTCCCCGTGTCGGGGTAGAGCGCATCGTTGATGCACGTGACCATCAGCGCGACCCGCATGTCTCCCATCATCACCCCACGCGGGCCGCGGCTGCGTCCCAGTCGGGTCCGGACGTCGGCTCGAAGCGCCGCACGTCGTGCGTGCTCCGGATCAGTGCGCGCATCGCGGCCAGGTCGCGCAGGTCGTCGCTGCCGCGCAGCCGGTTGAGGGCCCGCGCCTGGACGAGCCCGTTGCCGAGCGCAGCCGCCTCGGCCGGCCCGGCGAGGACCGGGAGGCCCAGCGCGTCCGCCGTGAGCTGGCACAGCAGTGCGTTCTGCGAGCCGCCTCCGACCAGGTGCACCACGTCGACGTCGCGCTGAGCCAGTGTCGCGGCCTCGCGGACATGGCGTCGGTAGGCGAGGGCGAGGCTGTCGAGGATCGTGCGCGTGATCGCCACGGGGGTGCGCGGGATCGGCTCTCCGGCCTCCTGTGCGAGCGCCTGGATCCGCGACGGCATGTCGCCCAGGGGCGTGGTGCCCGGCGCCAGGAGCCTCGGGTCGTTGATGTCGACGACCGTCCGCAGGGCGGGGGCGCCGGCCGCGCCGGCGAGCAGGGCGGGCAGGGTCACGTCGGGCAGCCGCTGGTCGGTCCAGGTGCGCACCGACTCCGAGAGCACCCACAGCCCCATCACGTTCTTGAGGAAGCGGATGGTGTCGTCGACACCGGTCTCGTTGGTGAAGTCGGCGGCGCGGGCGTCCGCGGTGAGGACCGGCTGCTCGAGCTCGAGACCCACCAGCGACCAGGTCCCCGACGAGATGTAGGCGAAGCCGGGCTCCTCGGCCGGGACGCCGACGACAGCAGAGGCCGTGTCGTGCGACCCGACCGAGATGACGGGTACGCCGGGGGTGCCGACGTACTCCGCCACCTCGTCCAGCACCGGGCCCACCACGGTGCCCGGGTTGCGCAGCGGGGGCAGGATCGCCGAAGGAAGTCCGATCCTCGTGGCCAGGTCCAGTGCCCACTCCCCCGTCCGCACGTCGTAGAGACCGGTCGTCGAGGCGTTGGTGCGCTCGGCACCCACCTCGCCGGTCAGCCAGAAGGTCAGCAGGTCGGGCAGCAGCAGCAGCCGCTCGGCCGCCTCCAGCAGCGGCGTCCCCCTCTCGGACGCCAGCTGGTAGACGGTGTTGAAGGGCAGCTGCTGCAGGCCGGTGACGTCGTAGAGCTCGTCGTCGGCGACCGTCTCGCGCACCCGGTCCGGCATGCCCTCGGTGCGGGGATCGCGGTGGCTGCGGGGGTTGGCGAGCAGATGCCCGTCCCGGTCGAGCAGTCCGTAGTCGACGGCCCACGAGTCGACGCCGATGCCGTGCAACCGTCCGGTGCGCGCGACCTCGCGGATGCCGACCAGGACCTCGCGGTGGATGCCGAGCACGTCCCAGTAGAGCGCACCGCGCACCGGCACCGCCCCGTTGGAGAAGCGGTGCAACTCCTCGAGGTGCAGCGACCGGGCGCCGACCCGGCAGGCCATCACCCGGCCGCTGGTGGCACCGAGGTCGACCGCCGCGACGCGGACCGGCTCAGACATACGTCCTCATCGCAGGAACGCCGCCGCCACGCCCGCGTCGACGGGGATGTGCAGACCGGTGGTGTGGCTCAGCTCGGCGGTGCAGAGCACGAAGACCGCGTTGGCGATGTTCTCGGGCAGCACCTCGCGCTTGAGGATGGTGCGCTGGGCGTAGAACTTGCCCAGGTCCTGCTCCTCGACACCGTAGACCGCTGCCCGGTTGGCGCCCCAACCGCTGGCGAAGATGCCGGAACCCTGCACCACCCCGTCGGGGTTCACCCCGTTGACCTTGATGCCGTGCTCGCCCAACTCGGCGGCGAGCAGCCGCACCTGGTGGGCCTGGTCGGCCTTCGCGGCGCCGTACGCCACGTTGTTGGGCCCGGCGAAGATCGAGTTCTTGGAGGAGATGTAGACGATGTCGCCACCCATCTGCTGCTCCACCATCGCCCTCGCGGTCGCCTGCGCGACGAGGAAGGAGCCCTTGGCCATGACGTCGTGCTGGAGGTCCCAGTCCTTCTCGGTGGTCTCGAGCAGTGAGCGCGAGAGCGAGAGTCCGGCATTGTTGACGACCAGGTCGACGCCACCGAACGCGAGCACCGCCGCGTCCACCATCGCCTGCACCGCTCCCGCGTCGGAGACGTCCACCTGCACGCCGACAGCGACGTCCGGACCACCGATCTCGGCGGCCGCGGCCTGCGCCTTCTCCAGGGACAGGTCGGCGACGACGACGCACGCGCCCTCCGCGGCGAGCTTCTCGGCGGTCGCCTTGCCGATTCCTGAGGCCGCCCCGGTGACCAGCGCGACGCGCGTCGCGAGCGGCTTCGGCTTCGGCATCCGCTGCAGCTTGGCCTCCTCCAGCGCCCAGTACTCGATGCGGAACTTCTCCGCCTCGTCGATCGGGGCGTACGTCGACAACCCCTCGGCCCCGCGCATCACGTTGATCGCATTGGTGTAGAACTCACCAGCGACCCGGGCGGTCTGCTTGTCCTTGCCGAAGCTGAACATGCCGACACCCGGCACCAGGATCACGAGCGGATCGGCGCCGCGCATCGCGGGACTGTCCGTGGTCGCGTTGCGCTCGTAGTAGCCCGCGTAGTCGGCCCGGTAGGCCTCGTGCAGCTCGGCTACGCGCGCCTTGACCTTCTCGATCGGCGCCCCCGCCGGCAGGTCGACGACCATCGGCTTGACCTTGGTGCGCAGGAAGTGGTCGGGGCAGGACGTGCCGAGTTCGGCCAGGCGCGGGTGGTTGCGGCTGGCGAGGAAGTCCAGCACGACCTTGTCGTCGGTGAAGTGCCCGACCATCGGCCGGTCCTGGGAGGCGACCCCGCGCAGGGTGGGCGCGAGCTCCGCGGCCCGGGCGCGCCGCTTGGCGGGGCTCAGCGGCTCCCACTTCTTCACGCGGGCGCCGAAGGGGTTCTTCCTCGAGTTCGCGCGGATGTACTTCTCAGCGGTGCGGATGATCCACAGCGAGTTCTTCTCACACTTCTCGCTGGTCTCGCCCCATGCGGTGATGCCGTGTCCGCCCAGGATGCAGCCGATCGCCTGCGGGTGCTGCTCCTTGATCGCGGCGATGTCGAGGCCGAGCTGGAACCCGGGACGGCGCCACGGCACCCACACGACCTTGTCGCCGAAGATCGTGGCGGTCAGCGCCTCGCCGTCGGCAGCGGTCGCGATCGCGATGCCGGAGTCGGGGTGCAGGTGGTCGACGTGGGGTGCGTCGACCAGGCCGTGCATCGCGGTGTCGATCGACGGAGCGGCGCCGCCCTTTCCGTGGAGGCAGTAGTCGAAGGCGGCGACCATCTCGTCCTCGCGGTCGATGCCGGGGTAGACGTCGACGAGCGACCGCATCCGGTCCAGGCGGAGGACGGCCAGGCCGGACTCCTTCAGGGTCCCGAGGTCGCCACCGGAGCCCTTCACCCAGAGCAGGTCGACCGGCTCGCCGGTGACCGGGTCGGTCTCGGCGCCCTTCGCGGAGGTGTTGCCTCCGGCGTAGTTGGTGTTCTTCGGATCCGAGCCCAACCGGTTCGACCGGGCGATCAGCTCCTGTGCGGTGCTCTGGTCACTCATGGGGGTCAGTTCCATCCTGCCTGCGTGCCGCCTACGCGGTCCGCTTCGATCTGCTCCTGGTAGCCGCTCTCGAGGTAGGCCCGCATCGGATCTGCGGGCAGCCCCCGTCCCTCGCGCCATGCAGCGAGGTCGGCGCGGACGTCGGTGTAGAAGGCGTCCATGAAGATCTCGTTGGCGAGCAGCACGTCGCCGTCCGCCTGTGCCTGTCCGAGCGCCGCGGTGTCGACCATCAGCGCACGCGCGGTCATCTCCTGCACGTTGAGCACCGAGCGGATCTGCCCAGGGACCTTCGCCTCGATGTTGTGGCACTGGTCGAGCATGAAGGCCACGTCGCTGTCGGGGCCGAACGCTCCGCCGCGGATGCACTCGAAGAGGATCCGGAACAGCTGGAACGGGTCGGCGGCGCCGACGATCAGGTCGTCGTCGGCGTAGAAGCGGCTGTTGAAGTCGAACGAGCCGAGCTTCCCGAGCCGGAGCAGCTGAGCGACGATGAACTCGATGTTGGTCCCCGGCGCGTGGTGGCCGGTGTCGAGGCAGACCATCGCTCGCTCGCCGAGAGCGGCGACGTGGGCGTACGACGTGCCCCAGTCCGGCACGTCGGTGTGGTAGAACGCCGGCTCGAAGAACTTGTACTCCAGCACGAGGCGTTGCTCGTCACCGACGCCGACCAGGCGGTCGTAGATGACGCGCAGGCTCTCCGCCAGGCGGTCCTGGCGCCCACGCATGTCTCCCTGGCCCGGGTAGTTGGTGCCCTCGGCCAACCACACCTTCAGGTCGCGCGAGCCGGTGGCCGCCATCACGTCGATGCACTCGAAGTGGTGGTCGATCGCCTTCTGCCGGACCTTGGCGTCGGTGTGGGTCAGGGCGCCGAGCTTGTAGTCGTCGTCCTGGAAGGTGTTGGAGTTGATGGTGCCGAGCGCGACGCCGAGTCCCTCGGCGTAGGAGCGCAGGGCGCCGAAGTCGTCGACGAGATCCCACGGGATGTGCAGGGAGACGCTCGGAGCGAGACCGGTGAACCGGTGCACCGTCGCCGCGTCGGCGATCTTCTCCTGCACGGTGCGCGGGGTGCCGGCGCTGCCGTAGACCTTGAACCGGGTGCCGGAGTTGCCGTACGCCCACGAGGGAACCTCGATCGCCTGCCCCTCCAGGAGAGGCGCGATCGCGCTGAACCGTGCTGACTGGGTCATCTCACATCACTTCTGTCGTGTCTCGTCGCTGGTGCTTGCGAGCTGGTCCTCGAGGTGGAAGACCTCCTGCAGGACGAGGAGGCCCTCGTCCGGCGCTCGACCTCCGAGCTCCTCGAAGAACTCGCCCATCTCGGCCTGCCAGCGGCCGTTGACCTCTGTCCCGGCCATCGCGGCCTGCGCCGCGGTCACGGAGACCGGCGTCTCGAAATAGCCGATCAGCAGGCCGTCCTCGCCGAGGAAGAGCGAGTAGTTGTGCCACCCCGTCGCGTGCAGCGCCTCGAGCATCTCCGGCCAGACCTCCGCATGACGCTGCCGGTACTCGGCCATCCGGTCACGCTTGACCTGGAGCTGGAAGCAGACGCGTGGCATCGAGGCGGCCTTCCGGAGGAGGTGGGTCGGGGTGGGTGGTGCATCGGACGTCCGGTGGTCGAGCGACGTCCCGGTGGTCGAGCGACGTCCCGGTGGTCGAGCGCCGTCCCGGTGGTCGAGCGCCGTCCCGGTGGTCGAGCTTGTCGAGACCCCCGCACCCGGGAAGGTGCGCGGCCTGCGGGGGCCTCGACACGTTCGTGACGACGTTCCTCAGTCACGCGGCTCGCTCGACCACCGTCAGCGAGTCCGCTGACGCGTCCTCGCTCAGAAGTCGAAGTCGTCGATGTTGGACTTGTCGAAGACGTACGGGTCGCCCAGGAGCACGACGCCGTCGGCCTCGACCGTGTAGTCACCCAGCTCGCCGGCCTCGAAGGTGTCGCCCTCCTCGCCGGTGATGTCGCCGGCGACGAGTGCGTCGGCGGCGTACGCGGCCAGGTAGCCCAGGTCCTCGGGGTTCCAGAGGGCGAAGGCGGTGACGGTGCCGTCCTTGACGTACTCACGCATCTGGTTCGGCGTGCCCAGGCCGGTCAGAGCGACCTTGCCCTGGTAGTCCGAGGTCGACAGGTAGCGCGCCGCGGCGGCGATGCCGACCGTGGTCGGGGAGACGATGCCCTTGAGGTTCGGGTGCGACTGCAGCAGCGCCGCCGTCTTGTCGAACGACGTCTGGTCGTCGTCGTCGCCGTAGACGACGTCGACGAGCTCGATGTCGGGGTGGCTCGCGGCGAGCTCCTCCTCCATCATCTCGATCCAGGCGTTCTGGTTCGTCGCGTTGGCCGCGGCGGACAGGATCGCGATCTCGCCCTTGTCACCGATCTGCTCCGAGATCAGGTCGACCTGGGCCTGGGCGATGCCTTCGGCGGTCGCCTGGTTGATGAACAGGTCGCGGCACTCCGGGTTGGTGTCGGAGTCGAAGGTGACGATCTTGGTGCCGGCGTCGCTGGCCTCGTTGAGCGCGTCGCAGATGGCCTCGGGGTCGTTGGCCGACACGACGAGCGCATCGACGCCCTGCTGGGCGGCAGTGTTGATGAACTGCACCTGCGCGTCCGGGGACGCGGTGTCCGGGCCGACCTCGTCGAAGGTGCCACCGAACTCCTCGACGGCCGACTCACCACCGGCGCTACTGGTGTCGAAGTACGGGTTGCCGAGGTTCTTGGGCAGGAAGGTGACGGTCGCGTCGCCGCCCCCGTCGCTGCTGCTGCCGGAGTCGCTGTCGCTGTCACTGTCACTGCCGCAGGCGGTCAGCGCCAGGCTGGCTGCGAGCGCGACCGCGGCGAGGGCGGACAGCCGCCGGTTCCGGATCATCATGGTGCTCACCTTTCGTTGGTGCTGTTGGTGGTGCTGGGGCCAGCGTCCGACTGCGGACGCTGGTCGGTTTCCGAGCTGGTGGGGGCGCTGCGCGAGCGGCGGGGCCAGAGGCCCTTCACCCAGCCGAGCAGCGTCGTGGAGATCACCGAGAGCACAAGGAGCGCTCCGATGACGATGTTGATGACGTTGACCGTCTCTCCCTGCAGTCGCATGGCGCTGGAGATCACGCCGATCAGGACGACGCCGGCGATGACCCCGTGCAGCGCCCCGCGGCCGCCGAAGATCGACACCCCGCCGAGCAACACGGCCGCGATCACCTGCAGCTCCATGCCGTTGGCGTTGTCACCGCGCGCACTTCCGAAGCGCAGCGTGAAGTAGATGCCGGCGAACGCGGACACCGCGCCGGCCATCACGAAGAGCAGCAGCTTGGTGCGCTCGACGTTGACGCCGCTGAAGTGCGCAGCCTCGGGGTTGAGGCCGATCTCGTAGACACCACGGCCGAAGGAGGAGAAGTGCAGCATCCAGGCGAACAGCACGGCGAGGACCAGGAAGGGCACCAGGACCATCGGGTAGGACGAGCCCTCGACGATCCGCTCCTTGGCCAGGTCGGTCCACCGATCGGGGAAGTCCGTGACCCCCTTGGTGCCGAGCAGCCCGACAGCGATCCCGCGGTAGAGCGCCAGTGTGCCGATGGTGACCGCGAGCGACGGGAGGCCGACGTACGCCACGAGGAACCCGTTGAAGGCGCCGCAGAGCGCTCCGACCAGGATCGCGACCAGGCCTGCTACCGGGATCGACAGGCCGACGTCCTGGTGCAGGACTCCGACGAGCACGCTGGACAGGCCCACCACGCTCGCCACCGACAGATCGATCTCGCCGGTGATGATGACCATCGTCATCGGCAGCGCGATCAGGAGGATCGGGGCGATGTCGAGGAACAGGTAGTAGAAGGTCAGCGGGCCGTCGAAGTTCGGCACGGTGGCGTTGGAGTAGAACACGACGGCGACCAGCAGGGCGATCACCGCGAACTCGCGGGTCAGCAGCGCCCGGCGCCAGAGCGGTCGTGAGTGCGCGGGGTAGGTGCGCTCAGCCCGGCTCTCGGACCGGTCCAGGGTCGTGACGCTCATGAGGAGGACCTCGTCTCTTCCCGGGCGGCCACGAGCCTTCGTTCCTGTCGGATCGCGAGGACCCGGTCCAAGACGATCGCGGCGATGATCAGGGCGCCGACCACGGCGCGCTGCCAGAAGTCGGAGATTCCGACGACCGGCAGTGCGCGGTTGATGGTGACCAGCAGGAAGGCGCCGATGGCAGCGCCCCACACCGTGCCGCTGCCGCCGAAGATCGCGACGCCTCCGATGACCGCGGCGCCGACCGCCTGGAGCTCCATGCCGTAGCCGGCACCGGAGCTGACCGTGCCGTAGCGCGCGGTATAGACGACGCCCGCCAACCCGGCGAGGGCGCCGCAGAGGACGAACGCTCCCACGATCCGCTTGGTGACCGGCAGTCCGTAGAGGACGGCCGCGTCGGGATCGGAGCCGATCGCGTAGAGCTCGCGGCCACCTCGCGCGGTGTGCAGGTAGTAGCCCACCGCCGCGAGGACGACCAGTCCCACGATCGTGAGGACCGGGATGGTGAGGACCGACTTGGTGCCCAGGGAGAGGAAGGAACTGGGCATGTCGCCTGCGTTGATCCGGTCGCTGCCGGCCCAGCTGAGGAAGATGCCGCGGTAGATGTAGAGCGTGCCGAGGGTGATCACCAGCGCCGGCACCTTGAAGAGGGCGACCAGCACGCCGTTGACGAGGCCCAGCAGGGCACCCATCAGGAGGCCGGCGAGCACGACGGCCACGATCGGGATGCCGGGGTGGTCGATGAACAGTCGGCCGGTGAGGTACGCCGTGAGGCCGAGGGTCGAGCCGACCGAGAGGTCGACGTTGCGGGTGATGATCACGACTGTCTGGCCGACGGCGAGCAGGAGCAGCAGGGCCGGCGTCAGCAGCAGGTCCCGCCAGCCGTCACTGCTGAACAGGAAGCCGGGGCTCTTGATCGTGGTGAAGGCGACGACCAGCACGAGGACGGCTCCGACGGCGATCTCACGCGAGCGGAGCAGGTCGCCGAGGATGCGTCGGGTCGGCGAGGCCGCACTCGGCTCGACGAGGAGGGTGTCACTCATGCGGAGGCCTCCTCGGGGGCGTCGCCGGTGTGGTGGACCGAGGCGGTGGCGGCGTGCATGACCGCTTCAGGGGTCGCCTCGTCGCGCGGGAGCTCGGCCGTGATCCGGCCTTCGCACACGACGAGGACCCGGTCGGCCATGCCGAGCACCTCAGGGAGCTCCGAGGAGATCATCAAGATCGCCAGGCCCTGGCCGGCCAGGTCCGAGAGCAGCCGGTGCACCTCGGCCTTGGTACCGATGTCGATGCCGCGAGTCGGCTCGTCGATGATGAGCAGCCTGGGCTCGGTCGCCAGCCACTTGGCCAGCACGACCTTCTGCTGGTTGCCGCCACTCATGGTCGCTGCGGTCATGTCCAGCGCACTGGTCTTCACCTCGAGCCGCGCCGCCCAGGGGCCGGCGGCGCGGTTCTCGTCGCGGCCGGTCAGGACACCGGCATGGGTGAGCCCCCGGCGGATCACCGCGGCCACGTTGCGAGCGACCGATGCGTCGGTCACCAGGCCCTGCTTGCGGCGGTCCTCGGGGACGAACGCCATCCCGGCGCGGATCGCGGCCCGCGGAGAGCGGGGCGGGACCGGCACGCCGGCCAGCCGCACCGAGCCCGCGTCGTACCGGTCGACGCCGAAGACGGCGCGTGCGATCTCGCTGCGGCCCGCGCCGACGAGCCCGGCCAGGCCGACGATCTCGCCGGCTCGAACGGAGAAGGAGACCTCGTGGAAGGTGCCGACCGAGGAGAGCCCTTCCACGTCGAGCACCACCTCGCCGATCTCGGCGGGGGTCTTGGGGAAGAGCTCGGCGACCTCGCGCCCGACCATCCGGGAGACGATCTCGTCGACGGACGTGTCGGCGACGGCGTCTGTGGAGACGTAGTCGCCGTCGCGCATCACGGTCACGGTGTCGCAGAGGTCGAAGACCTCGTCGAAGCGGTGGGAGATGAACACGAGCGCCCGACCCTCGTCGCGCAGTCCGCGGGCGACGGCGAAGAGCCGCTCGACCTCGACCCCCGAGAGCGCGGCGGTGGGCTCGTCCATGATCAGGACGCTCGCGTCGAGCGAGATGGCCTTGGCGATCTCGATGATCTGCTGGTCGGCGATCGAGAGTCCGCGCGCCGGCCGGCGGGGGTCGATGTGCACGCCCAGGCCAGCGAAGAGCCGCTCCGCCTCGGCGTGCATGGCACCGCGGTCGATGCGCCGTCCGCGCCCGAGCGGCTGGCGACCCATGAAGATGTTCTCCGTGACCGAGAGGTCCGGGAAGAGCGTCGGCTCCTGGTAGATCACGGCGACGCCGGCGGCCTTGGAGTCCGCGGTCGAGGTGAAGTCGACGTCCGCACCGTGCAGCCGGAAGACGCCGGCATCGCGGCGGTGCACCCCGGCGACGATCTTGACCAGGGTCGACTTGCCGGCGCCGTTCTCACCGACGAGCGCGTGGATCGAGCCCGGCGCCACGGCGATGCTGCCGGTGCGCAGCGCGACGACGGCGCCGAACGACTTGGCCACGTCGCGCAGCTCGAGGGCGACCGCGTCGCGGCCCTCGGGTGCGGTTCCGGGCATCGGAGGCTCCTTGCGTCGAACGTGTCTTGAAAGGTTTCAACTTTGAACGTCGCCTAACGTAGGTGACTGTCGTCACAGGCGTCAACAGGTTCCGCGAAGTTCACCGAAATCGACCGTCATCGATTCTGCTGCCCGCCGCGGCGACACCACCTAAGGTGTCCCTAGATCGTTTCAAGACCGTGACCCAGGGAGGGGCCGTGACCCGTCGCGACAACGGCGCCCGCAGCGCGTCGGTCAAGGACGTCGCTGCCACCGCCGGCGTCTCCCTCGGCACGGTGTCCAACGTGCTCAACCGACCCGACCGGGTCAGCCCCGCTACCCGCGAGCGGGTGCTGAGGGCGATGGCCGATCTCGGCTTCGTGCGCAACGAGTCGGCGCGGCAGCTGCGCGCCGGCTCCAGCCGCACCCTGGCCTACGTGATGCTCGACGCCAGCAACCCCTTCTTCACCGACGTGGCGGCCGGCATCGACACCGCCGCCGAGTCCGTCGACTTGTCACTGGTGCTCTGCAACAGCCGCAACTCCGCCGATCGCGAAGCCGCCCACCTCGCGCTTCTCGAGCAGCAGCGCGTCCAGGGCGTGCTCGTCACCCCGGTCGATCCCGACTCCACCACGCTCGACGAGGTCGCCCGCCGCGGGACGCCGGTCGTCGTCGTCGACCGCACCCGCTCCGACCAGTCCTTCTGCTCGGTCGCCGTCGACGACGCGCTCGGTGGTCGGCTCGCGGTCGAGCACCTCATCGACCGCGGCCACACCCACGTCGCCTATGTCGGAGGCCCTGCGAGTCTCGGCCAGGTTCGCGACCGTTGGCAGGGTGCCCAGGAGGCATGGGCGGCCGCGGGCCGCCCCCCGGCCGACCTGGTCGAGATCGGGACCGCCGCGCTGACCGTCGCCGAAGGCCGCGAGGCCGGACAGCGGATCGCCGGGCTGCCCGCCCGGCGCCGGCCGACAGCGGCGTTCTGCGCCAACGACCTGGTCGCGCTCGGCCTGCTCCAGCAGGCGATCGGGTCCGGGATCAGCGTCCCGGAGCAGCTCGCGATCGTGGGCTACGACGACATCGACTTCGCCGCCGCGGCCGCCGTGCCCCTGACCTCGGTCCGTCAGCCGCGGCAGCTTCTCGGCCGCACCGCCGCCGAGCTGGTCCTGGACGAGGCGACGAACCCCGAGCACTCTCACCGGCAGGTGCTGTTCACCCCCGAGCTCGTCGCCCGGGCCTCGACGCTGGACTAGGCAGCGGACGGTCGCACGCGGCGCGCTACGAGGCGTCGTACCCGCGGTCAGGACCTCCGGAGCCGGAGGAGCCCGCCCTCAGGTCGGGCGTCGCTGGGCGATCACCTGCGAGAGCGGTGTCGCCCCCTGGACGATCCGGAACGCGGCCTCCCCGATCTTGACCCCGCCGCCGCGGGCATGGCGGCGCAGCGCCTCGAACGCGTCCGCCATCCCGACGCCTCCGAACTCCGCCAGCACGCCCTTCGCCTGCTCGATGACGATCCGGGTGTCGAGCGCAGCCTGGAGCTGCTCGGCCAGCTCGGTGGACCGCTGGAGGGTGCGGTGCTGGAGGATGCCGATCGTGGCCACGTCCGCGAGCGCCTGGGCGACGAGCTGGTGGTTGTCCGGGAGCGGTTCGTGGGAGTCGGCGATGAAGAGGTTCAGGCTGCCGACGGTGTCGCGGCGCAGCCGCATCGGCAATGCGTACACGGAGCGGAATCCGCTCACTCGTGCCGCCTGGGAGAACAGCGGCCACCTGTCGACCTCCGCGTCGATGTCCGGAACCGCCACGACCACCCCGGTCCGCACGCACTCCAGGCAGGGGCCCTCGTCGTTCTGCAGCTGGAAGAGCTCGAGGACACGCGTCGTCTCGGTGGAGGCGGCCACCGGTTGCAGCTGGCCGCCGCGGTCGACGATCAGCAGCCCTGCCGCGCTCACCTCGAGCAGCTCGACGCACGTCCGCACCAACCTGTCCAGCAGGTCGACCAGGTCGAAGTCGTCGACGAGGGTGTCGGCGAGCGCCACGAAGCGCTCTGCCAGCAGGGCGTCGCGGCCGTCGCCGGCTCCGCGGGCGTGCTCGGTCATGCCGGCCCCTCCCTGAACCTGCGGGTCCCGTCCAGCACCTCTGCGGCGACGGCCGCGACCGTCACCCCTTCCTCGTACGCCGTGGCGCGGATCCGGGCCAGAGCATCGTCCACGCTGACCGAGAGCTGCACCATGACCATGCCGGCCGCGCGGTGGACGGTCATCGGATACATCCAGTCGGTGTCCGAGCGTCGCTTCAGCAGGCTGTCGGCGATGGCGCTCCCGGTGGCGGCGCAGAAGTCCACCTTGGCGTCGTCGAGCTCTCCGGGCGCGGACCGGTAGAGGTCGAGCGTGCCCAGGGAGACGTCGCCGACCGAGATCGGGAAGGCGAAGAGCGCGCGGACCTCGAGCGCGTCCAGCTCCGTGCACAGACCCGGCCAGCGCTCCGTCTGATCCGTGCGCGCCCGGGTGTCGGGAACCAGGACCGGCGTCCTGGTCGCAGCGGCGTCGACGCTCGGCCCTGCACCCAGCATGAACTGCAGGTCCTCGACGGCTCGCGCGACGTCGTCGGAGGCGTGGAGGAGCACCGGCAGCTGGTGACTCGTGAGCACCGCAACACCTCCTCCGTCGACCTCGGTCTGCTGGACACAGGTCGAGCACAACCGCCCGATACGGGTCTGCCCGCGACTGGCGGCGGCACGATCGGTCACACCGGGTCTCCGTTCGAGGACCGCACTCATGACGGCCAGTGCACGGAGGGCCGGGAATCACTTCGATCGTACCCCCGACCGGGCACGTCGCCGCCCCGCTCGCGCGCGCGGTCGACCCGCCTGCTCAGCGGTGCCCCGCGAAGAACTCCTCCAACAGCGCGGCCGACTCTGCCGCCCGCACCTCGGCGACCACCTCGGGCCGGTGGTTGAGACGGCGGTCGCGCACGACGTCCCAGAGACTGCCGACGGCGCCGGCCTTCGTGTCCCAGGCGCCGAAGACGACGCGATCCACCCGGGCCAGGACCGCGGCTCCGGCGCACATCGTGCACGGCTCGAGCGTGACGACGAGGGTGTGCCCGTCCAGTCGCCACCCACCGCGCGCACGGGCGGCCTCGCGAAGCGCGACCACCTCGGCGTGCCCGGTCGGGTCGTGCTCGGCCTCGCGGACGTTGCGACCCCGCCCCACCGGCGTACCGTCCGGCGCGAGGACGACGGCCCCGATCGGGACGTCGCCCGTCGCCAGTGCGGCGCGCGCCTCGAAGAGGGCCTCGGCCATCGCGCCGTCCCAGGGACCGGTGCTCACGCGGACGTCAGGCCGACAGCGTCGTCGAAGAGCGTGCCGAAGCCGAGCTTGCGGGCGATGTCGGACAGCATCTCGTCGGGATAGAGGTCGAAGTCGTCGAGCAGCACGCCCAGGTCCATCGCGTGCATCCCGAGATCGCCGAGCAGGTCGAGATCGCCGGC